>NZ_JAJDMI010000240.1:0-247 GCF_020593505.1 Blautia sp. DFI.3.45 | reverse complement strand
TATAGTTTAAACCACTGCCATACTCTTCAATACATTGGTCTACAATCATTCCTCTTGCATTACAGAATTGACGTGAAAACGATACCTGATTCTGTAAATCATCCTTTTGATTTCTTATAGAAACTCTTGCATAAATAACAACCTGTCGAGTGTCATTCTCTGTATCTATGCCTTTAAATTGAAGATATTGGTTGTAAGTATAATAACGCCTGTCAGTTGGAGTTCGATTTGCTTTTAGCGTTCCTTC
>NZ_JAJDMI010000239.1:0-248 GCF_020593505.1 Blautia sp. DFI.3.45 | reverse complement strand
ATCACAATAAACAGACATTGTTTTATTAAGCAAAACTTTATCTGTATCAGTTGCAGCTATCTGAACTTTTGCAGTTATAGTTATCTGTTCCATAAAATGTACTCCTCTTATTGATGCTTCACTAATGATAGTGTATACTAATAATTAGTGAATGTCAATAACTGTCAGAGGTGATTTATGGATTATAGATATAATCGTCATAACAGACGAAAATACAGTCTGAAAGTACATATAGTTCTTGTAACCAA
>NZ_JAJDMI010000238.1:0-249 GCF_020593505.1 Blautia sp. DFI.3.45 | reverse complement strand
TGAAGATTGAAAAAAATGCAGATGCCCAACTTGGCAGGTCATTTGAATTTGCCCTCCCCAAAGAATGGAGCAGACAGGAACAAATTCAATATACAACCGACTATATCCAAAAAACTTTTGTAGATAGAGGAATGTGCGCTGATTGGAGTATCCACGACAAAGGGGATGGCAACCCCCATGTCCATCTGCTTCTAACTATGCGTCCTTTTAACCCGGATCATTCTTGGGGAAAGAAAGAAGTCAAGGATT
>NZ_JAJDMI010000237.1:0-249 GCF_020593505.1 Blautia sp. DFI.3.45 | reverse complement strand
TCCCGGGCTAAGATTTTCTAAAGACCCTGCAAATGTCGCCGAAGAGAATTGTTTGGGGCTGCTGGCTGTTGGCTGTGACTGGTGGCTGAAAGAGAAGAGAGATGGTGGTCTGTTAGTTTTGTGGAATAGAAAAGTTTCCTATATATAGTATGAAGGGTACGGGATGTTGTGTATATATGGTATATGGATGCTGTATAATATAGGAAGGATAGATAGGGAGGATGGTTGGAATTCAGGTGTAAGATAGAC
>NZ_JAJDMI010000236.1:0-250 GCF_020593505.1 Blautia sp. DFI.3.45 | reverse complement strand
AACAGGTGTCTTTCAAAAGCTGTTGCATCTCAGAAGTTTTATGAATTTAGAACAAAGCTTAAAGCTAAGTGTGATGAAAACGGCATTGAATTAAGGGTGGCAGATAGATTTTATCCATCTTCAAAGACCTGTCACCATTGTGGTTCTGTCAGGAAAAATTTAAAGCTTTCAGATAGAATTTACAGATGTGAATGCGGCTATGTTGCAGACAGGGATCTCAATGCGGCACTTAATTTAAAAGATGCTAAAA
>NZ_JAJDMI010000235.1:0-250 GCF_020593505.1 Blautia sp. DFI.3.45 | reverse complement strand
TTCTGCTATTTGTTTTTTTACACGCCGAACGAGAACGATGGAAGTCAATACAGCCCCAACAGCAATCACAATGGACAAGAATACGATAATTTCCATGCTGACTACACCTCCTTATTAAACCGGTAGCCAATCCCTTTGACTGTTTGTATATACTTTGGACTTGAAGGATTGACTTCTAATTTTTTACGAAGTCGGCTGATAATCGCCATAATGTTACTGTCATCATAGAAATATTCTTCGCCCCATACTT
>NZ_JAJDMI010000234.1:0-252 GCF_020593505.1 Blautia sp. DFI.3.45 | reverse complement strand
AATTGGTAAGATTTACTATCCAGCGCCTTATTTAGCGAATGATACAATCCCTTACTATACTTCTGCTTACGATATGGATATGCGCAAAGTGATTGATGTCTACGCAACAGCGCAACAACACGTTGATCAAGGAATGAGTTTAACCTTGTTTATGCGTTCAGAAATCCCTGAAGGCTTGTATGAATGGAAAGAAACACCAAAACAAACAACCCGTGACTTGAACATTTTACGTCATTATGCGTTCAACAAAGG
>NZ_JAJDMI010000233.1:0-252 GCF_020593505.1 Blautia sp. DFI.3.45 | reverse complement strand
ACACAAAATGCAAAAATGCCACAGGTTATGAAATCCTGCTCGGAAACAAATACAAGACTTCCGCAGGTGAGAAATATCCGGTTAAGAAATATCTGAAACGTACAGAAGGCAAAAATACAGTAACTGTAACCTTTACAAACGTAAAGAAAGGTACCTGGTATGTGACCATACGGGCATGGAACCAAACCTCCAAAGATAAATCCAGAGTTTACAGTCCATACTCCACAATGAAGAAATTCAAGACAAAGAAAT
>NZ_JAJDMI010000029.1:0-44871 GCF_020593505.1 Blautia sp. DFI.3.45 | reverse complement strand
ATTGGAGGCTATTTGCTAATATGTCCCTAAGTTGACGCTAGGTTGACCACATTGGAGTCTGACCCCGGAGTATTCACAGCATAATATCCTGAAAGGGACGTTATTGTTTCCCTCTCCAATACATACTTTGATATATTTTTTTACTTTCAGATTTTATTTACTCAACTTTCCCAGCTAATATCTCTAAATAAAGTCTGAATAAATGCGGCTTGAGATGCAATCCATTCACTTACCTATAAATGAGCAAGTTCGTGATTTTGCATAAAAGAAAGACACCTTGATTCCGTGTGTTGTATAATGAAAGTGCCTAAACAAACATTTGCAACATTTACGAAAGAAGGTGTCTCTCGCAAATACTATACATCATTCTACATTCATATACAACCAGCTTAAGAAATTAAACTTATGCAAATTTTATTCCAATCGAGTAATAAATCATCTTATAAGCATTCTGATCAGCATATTTCTTTTAGTGTGAACTCTGCAAAAAAGTTACACTAAATCCGCTACGCCGTATAAATACTAGATTTTCATGGATGATTTTAGTGTAACAGTTACACTAAAACCAATTTGGAGAAAATAACTTGTTTTCAAGCTTTTTAGCTATTTAGTGTAACTTTTATGAAAAGTTCAGATATATACCCTTAGCTGGACGCACGGTCAGATTCCAATGTTCCTCAACTGTGAAAGTAAAATCATTTTATTTTTTTCTTAACTATAGATAAAATATATTCAAATGATTCAACCTTGAATACATATGAGATTCCTACATAAATTATAGCACCAAATATAATCTGTACAGCAAACTGAATTATAACAGGCAAGGATAAATATGATATAAAATAAACACCGACTCCCATTATAACAGCGCTTATCAAAGCCGGAAAGATATCTAATAACTGTTCCTTTATAGAATAATCAATTAAGCTTTTATTTGGCAAAATGTTAATTACCATTGAAATAATTCCAAATATCGCGGCTGAAACGGCAATAGCAAATACACCAAAGTACATCGCAATAACCACCATTGTAATTCCTATCGCTTTTTTTAAAATTTCAAGCTTTAAACATAAGTCGCTTCTTCCAATAGCTTTAATGATTTGCCAATTTGTAGTCTGTATTGGCTGAGTCATCCAATACAAACACAAAATTTGCATGTAAATAATGCTATTGCTCCACTTATCTGTCAATAATAATAGAATAAGAGGTCTAGACACCACTATTAATCCGATCATTATCGGAAAAATAATATAAGAAGTTGTTTTCATAGCTCTTCTTCCTATAGCCTTCAGTCTTTCTTTATCTTCTGCTGCTGACATAGCAGGAAAAACTACATTGCCAATTGCTGTATCAATATTTGTAATTGCCAAAGATGGTATTTGATTTCCCTTATTATAATAAGCAAGATCTGCTGATGAATAAGAACGTCCAATAATAAGACTTCTCGATTCATTATATACTACATTAATTAAATTGGAAAAAACCAATTTCCATCCAAAATCCATCAATTGTTTTGCACGTTCAACAGAAAATATTAATCTTGGATGCCATGGCACAGTTTTCAACAATACCAATATGTCAATAATTGTATTTGTCAAATATTGAAACACAAGTGCCCAAACGCCAAAGCCAGAATATGCCAATACGATACCTAAAATTCCTGAAATAACAGTTCCTCCTAAAGTTGAAAAGAAAAATTTCTTAAATATCATTCTCTTCTGAACATACGCATGTTGCACTGTTGCTATTGATGATAATACAATCTTTATTGATAAAATTCTAAGCACCAAAATAATTTCCTTTGTGTGATAAAATTCGGCAATATATGGGGCTCCAATAAATAATATAATATAAATAACTATAGACAAACTTAATGTACAAAAAAATACGGTAGAAAAATCCAATTCATCTGCATCTTTCTTTTGTACAAGAGCCTCTCCAAATCCTGTACTAGTAAAGACATTTGCAATATTAATAAAAACCATTACCATTGCAATAATTCCATATTCACTTGGAAGCAAAATTCTAGCCAAAATTATTGATAATATAAAAGACACTCCCTGGGCTAGGATTCTCTCACCAAATGTCCAAAATAATCCTGCTAAAACTTTTTCTTTTGTACCGTTTATGCTTTTTATTTCATTATCGCTCATATTTTTTCCTTATTTCTTATATAAATCCTGAAGTAATATACGATCCTTTCGTTTTGTCAAACTTAATAAAGCATCAAAAATTTTTAATAACTTGGTTTTCACAAAGAATCTATATAGCATATTAAAATTGCCTACTTCAAAGTAATATTTTTCTTTATCACTGCTTTTTTGACCTTCATGTTGTCTAAAGCCTGATATTGTTGAATTCACTTTATATAAAGGTTCATATTTCGCAAAATTTTTCCATAACTGAAAATCTCCTGCCATTTTATAATTTCTAATTAAACTTCCTTTACTTTTTTCCCATAATTCTTTTGTCCAAAATGTTGACTCCTGCTGAATAAAAGGAAGAATTCTTCCATCATGTAATCCTGCTTTAATAGCCATTCTTGTATATGTACTAATCCTGAATTGACATCTGCTTATATTATTATCATTCCAATATGTAGGAAATCCCATACACCATTGAGCTTTTGTTTCACTTATCACTTTTTGCATCACTTCAAACGCCCAAGGCATTAACATATCATCCGAATTAAGCCAACACAAAATATCCCCTGTTGCTAACTCGAATCCATTTGCTATGGCATCATACATTCCATTGTCTTTTCTACTATAAATTTTAACATTATATAATTTTTCATATTTCTTAGCTATTTCAAGCGTATTGTCGGTCGAACCACCATCCATAATAATATGTTCAAAATTTTGGTATGTTTGATTCATAATAGATTTTATACATTCTTCAATGTATTTTTCTCCATTATACACGGCTGTAACTATTGTAATTTTTAATTCACTCATCTTTCTTCATCCTTCCTACCGGTCGTTTTTCACACATATATATATATATGAAGATATTAATATAAATAAGTAAAGTGGTTCATACGGTGTAATTAAATCGGTAATCATTGCAATAAAATAACCCAAAATTGCAGCTGCAATAATATTTTTATAATTGTAATTTCGTATTTTTCGTGCAGACTTAATCATGCTATAGAAAAATAACAGAAATGGAATCAGACATATGATACCTCCATTTACTAAAACCTCCAGGAACTGATTATGTGCAACAAAATACACATCTTCAAGAATCTGCGTTTTATCATTCCAGTAGGTTTTGGTCAACCATCCATATTGATTCAATGCATATGAATCACCTTTTCCGTATAAAAAGTGTATGCCTATTAATTCAAGCGCTTGATCCCATAAATCTGTTCGTCCAGTCAATGTCGTATCTTTTCCAAATATTGTTCCAATAAATAGTCCTAATTTTTCCTGTACTCGAAACACAACAATAGCAACATCTGCAATAACACCAATAACTATCCCGGCTTTCATATTTGCTGGTTTCTTTCTTTTATTGCAGACAGTGCAATACCACATAAACACCCCCAAAACTATCAACGCTGTAATTGCAGTCGAAGATCCCATCAAAAATACAGCTATAGTTGCCACACTAACCCCTGACAGAAATCCTTTTTTATGAATGTAATTTTCATTATATAAATAAAATATTATCACTAAATATACTATTGTAAGACTAATAATATGGTTTTTTGTACTCCAAAAATATATGGCAGTATCATAGGAATCTCTTGCTATACCTCTTCCGTATAAAAAAATAACTGACAAAAAGTTCAACCAAATAAAAACATTCACTAATCTATAAAAGAAAAGTATCGCTCTGTTTCCATATTCATATAAAAGAAAGGATACTACAAGTACAAAGACCCCCATCATAACCGCAGTCTTAAAATCATATAATATATCAAGTTTGTTTATAGCAGAAGCTATTATCTGCATTATGTACATTACAATTATAAACCACGTTGATTTTTCCAAACATTTTATTTTTTTTATTCGTTTAAAGATATAAATTACGCCACAGGCTACTGCACAAAGTTTCCAATAATACCATATAGAAGACAAACTTGTATCTGCAATGCTGCTTGGATAAAAAAAAGGCACTATAAGAAATATCCATACTATTGTTTCTTTCTTTATCTTCATATTTTAGCTTTCTTCTTTCTAATAACTATTTTTTCTACTATTCTTCTGACTTGAGTTGAAATAGAGTTGACTATAATAGCATACACATATATTCCGACTACGGCGACTACAAATGATAGAGGAAATGCTAAATGTTCCGCACATAAATCTATTACTACCATTTGTACTAGATAAATCTCTAATGTGATTTTGGCCAGAGAATCAGCAATTTTTGAAATAGCTGTTTTGTGTTTAATTTTAATAAAAAAGCTCTCAAGGTT
The DNA here is from genome assembly GCF_020593505.1 of Blautia sp. DFI.3.45. Taxonomy (NCBI): domain Bacteria; kingdom Bacillati; phylum Bacillota; class Clostridia; order Lachnospirales; family Lachnospiraceae; genus Blautia; species Blautia sp. DFI.3.45. The sequence goes on along the minus strand of NZ_JAJDMI010000029.1, from coordinate 40,445 downwards.
TTCAAACAAATAAGTAATATAATAAATAAAAACAACTTCTTCAACATGAATAATAAACTGAAACGGAAGCAGGACAGTACATCGTTTAATAACGAATTGCAAGCCATAAAATATCACGAACATAGCACTACAAACAATTAATAAACTGACTTTATTTTGGGCATTACTCCTTTTCTTTTTCTTGCAATAAAAACCCAACATCATAACTGCAAAATAATAAATCCACTTAAATAAGCTATCCCTTTCTATGGATACATATGATTTATCAACACACAATACATATGAAATTGTATATATTATCCCAATTGTTATGAAAACTACTTTGAAACTAAGTGTTCCATTATCAAGCAATCTAACTGTAATATAATAGAGTATATACAAAACCAATATTGCTTGAACGAACCAGAATCCTACTGTCGGATTCACAATATTTCCTAATATCTCCTTTAAGTTAGGGGTTGCTATATGTATCATATATCTGTAGAAAGTATTTATTAAAACAGCAACCACGCATGGAAGATATATTCTCCACAATCTGTGCAAATACCAAGCCCCCCCCGTCCACGACAATTGACCCTCGGCTTTTAATATTCGAAAGACAAAACCCAGATACCCAAAAAAAGATACTATTACCAATACTTCCTCCCATGGACAATTGTGATATTGGATAAATGGTATCAAAATGCGAATTAGTTATTAATATTGTCGCAAGAGCTTTTAAATATATAACAAATTCAAACATTGTTATGACCACCCCTCCTATTCTGGCAGATTTAAATCTATTGATTTTACTGACTATAATGATTTTTTTCACCTTAAAAACAGAGCCAGGAATGATAGATATCATAATATCTATATTAGTCAAACTCCTAGTCCTAGCATTTTTAAAGTATTCCACTGTATTACCGGCAGTCAGTAATACCCGATAGTTTTTGTTTCATAGCAAAATTTATATAAAGTATTTTTTTGAACAATTTCTTTTATTCTTTAAAGTATACAAAAATCCCCATAATTTCTTTTGATTCTTTATGCCATTGATAAGTTTTAATCTGATCCCTTTATATTTTCCACGAAATACAGCGATTCCCCTTGGAACTCCATTTCTAGTCGCAACAATAACACCTTCTTCAAAGACTTTTTTTGCATTGGCATCACTTGCACCGCCAGCTGACATTGATACAATTACATTTGGTGTATATTTGAAATTAGCTCCCTTGCTATAAAATCGTGCCATTAAATCTTTATCCATTATGTATCTAAGATTAATATCAAAGCCTCCCCATTTTTCGTAAGCTGTTCTTCTTACAAAACATGTCGGATGCATAAGTACCATTTCATATTTTAATTTTTTCAATTGCATTTTAGACTTTCTAATATATTGCAGATTACGCTCAGCATCAATCCAAAGACAATCCCCACATACAATATCAACTGTTGGTGTAAAAGCATCTGCAATTTTCACTAATGCTTCATCCATAAGTTGATCATCTGAATTTATAATTCCAATGATATCTCCACTGCTCCTCTGAATTCCTTTGTTAAAAGCATCAGAAATACCATGATCTGGTTCCGATTTATAATTTACTTCTATTCCTGCCTTTTCTAATTCTGGAATATACTTTTTTATCAAGTTTATTGTTCCATCTTTTGATCCACCATCAACAAAAACATATTCCAATGGCCGATATGATTGCCCTAAAATCGAAAGAATCGTTTTTTCTATAGTATTTTTTGAATTGTATGAAATTGTAATAATAGAAATCTTTTCAGCCACTTCATTTTCTCCTTCAATTCTTTATTTTTCTGCAACTATTCTCCCATATATATCTTGTAACACTTTTGCATTATTCTCCCAAGAATAATGTGTTTCCAATCGTTTTCGACCAGCTATACCATGCTTTTCCATTAGATAAGGATTTTGTGCATACTGTTCAATTGCCCTTAGAAATCCTTGTTTTACAGATTCATAAGAAACAGGATCAATTAAAACACCCGTTTCGTCTGTAACAATTTCTCCAACGCCATGGTGATTAATTGCAATGACTGGCAGACCATGAGACATTGCCTCTAACACAACATTTCCAGATGTGTCTCGTAAACTTGTAAACACAAAAACATCTGCGTTGTCATATAAACTATTCACTTCATCATAGCTTAACGCCCCTAAGAAACGTACCTTTTCCTCAATTCCATATTCTCGCACAAGTCTTTCAGACGCTTTACGATCCTGCCCATCTCCAACAATGCTTAATGAATAATTTTCAAATTGGCTATTATGCAAGGCATCAATCAGAACTTTTAAACCTTTTCGTGGCCAAATACCGCCCACCCATAAAAGCCTAATCGGCCTCTTTTTGTTGATTGTTAAATCCTCATCATAATCTTTCACTTCATTCCTTTTCAGGTCATACCCTGTCTCTAGCAAGCGAACGTACTTTCTTGATTTCGGCATAATACTTTCTGTGGACTGATCTGCAATTAAAATAGTATTTGCCTTTTTAACAGCTGCTTTAATATCACTAGAGAATATCAAATAGAATCTATTGATAAAATTCCTTAATTTTTCTTTGTTGATATCTTTTCGACTAAAATAAGCGTCTTTGAAAATAGGATTATAAAACTGCCCGCCTCCAATTGGCCCCCAAACGAATGGCACTGGAAGTTGATACAGCTTTCCTGGTGTTCTAAATTCATTAAATGTTATATGGTGTACAATATCGATTTTCTCATCTTCAACAATTTTTCTTGCGATAGGTAATATTTCTTTTTGCCACATTTTATAGTAAACAAATATACCATTTGGCAATTTCTTCATTTTTCTTTTCCATGTAGCACAATCATGATAATAGAAATGAAGATGTTCCACTGGATGTTTCTGTAAAAATGTTTCGATAACTTTTCGATTGTTAGAGCGGGTTATAACATAAACCTCGTCCATTTTTGCCATTTGTAGTGCCCAATTCCAACCCACACCAGGTTCTGAACCCTTATTTGGTTCACATGCATACGCTGATATTAAAACCCGAATTCTATTTTTTACCATTTTCTTCGTTTCCTCATAATTGCATTGCATTCTTTAAGCATTTTATTAACACATTCATCAACTGTTCCTTCTGTAGTATCAATAAACACTGCTTTGGGATTATTAATGAATCTTTCATTCAATTTTCTCTTCTGTTCATCAATTTCATCAATTGTGATTTCATGTTTTCTATCCAGCAGTTTCTTACTATCACCAGTTAAAATAAATATAACATCTGGTTTTAAAACAAAATGTTCAAAAAACGAAAGAAATTTATCCGACAAATTCAAGTTATAACGCACTTTATCTATTGAATAGTCATAATAATATCTTTCAACCAATACCAGTGTACTTTTAATTTTTGCAATAGCAATCTTTACATTTCCAATTAAAAAATCCAGAAAATAATAGCCAAACTTAGCTACTGAAGTGAATTTTCCTGCTTTTTGCTTCTTTCCATGAGGATTTGATGCATCAATCGGTGTGGCATCTTTTTTTAACTGAGAAATATCTTTTAAAACACGCACTCTTGAATGATAATGATCAATTTTTCTAAATGCCGTAACATATCTAGCTTTTAAATTCTCTGCAATCGTTGTTTTTCCTGCGCCATCTACCCCTAGCAAAACAATGAAAAGACCTGTAGGATGAACAATTCTCTCAAATCTACGCTTCAAATCAAACACTTTATAATGCAGATTATCCGCAACATTGGAAGTTTTCTTTTTTAATAGCTGATGTGCTCGTTCTAAATCAATCAAGTTATATTGCGATGAATCAACACACTCAAGAATTTCATTAATCTGGTCTTCCGCTATGAATCTTTTCAGACCGGCTTTCGTTTCCTGCCTTTCTTTTTCGTTCATTGCTTTCCACAATGCAGTCAGCCGTTGCTTACTACCATCAGAAAAGACTTTCTTCAGTATTTTTTTTACTAAGACATATGTAAATTCAGTTTGTGGTTTTGGTATATAAAAATTTTTGTACATTCTCTTGCCATCTAAGAGTTCTTGTACTGAAATTACAACTCGACCATTTCTCTCATAATGTGTGCAAAAATCAACTTGAAGAAACTCATCATCATTCGAAATAACACAATCTGCTGCATAGTTTTCATGCCGCCAAAATTGAATTACTCTCCAGCCAGTTCCAACCAAGGTATCATCAAGCAACTTGATAGCGTCCTTTATATTCGGAACATTGATTGCTGTATCTATATCAGAGTCAAATCTATCCGGCAAATATTGATATGAATGAATAATAGCATAATCAATATTATTCGAATTGAAAGATTCAAATATATAATTAAAAACCTCTGTACAATTCATTTCTTTACTCTCCTCAACTGATCTGCGTTCTTAGTTTTTCAAATTCTTTTAAAAAGCCTTCTTTTTCTATGGCAAAATCTGGTAAAAACTGATGAATATTCTTCAATCCTTCATCAAATGCTTCCGAAAGTTCTTTACCATTCAATACCTTTTGCACAATAGTTGCATAATGCATAAGGTCAAATCCTGGCATCCTATAACCGCAATGCTCCCAATCAAATAACGTGTACTTATCACCATTTCTTTTTAAGTTCCATGGAGCAAAATCCCCATGTGAAAACTCCAAACCGTTCTTTTTATCTTTTGACAGTTCTTCGTAAATTTCTACGATTTCTTGTGTTAATATAGGCTCTACTTTGTCACCAACAAATTCCTTCGTTATTTGAATATTGAATGTTGCCCCGTCTGCTCTGCTGATACTGCCCAATAATTGCGGAATATCAAAAGTTGAATATACTCTCTTTTGTTGTAAAAAAGAAATCTCTGCATTCATTTCTTTTTCTGTTGCTGCATTTCCAATTTTTATAAAATCAGCATTTTCTGAAGCGTTGAAACACTGAAGAACTATTTTTTGTTTTTCATCATAAGTACCAACAATCATATTCCAGTGCTTTTTTTGAGCGTTCTGCCTACAAGTTTCTACTTCTTTATTAAGTTCCACTTTCGCAAAATATCCCAGTTTCATAAGGTTCAATATCGGAAACGGAATAATATTTATAAACTGCATCAACAGACTTAGTTTTTTTGAATATGTAGAAATATTTTCACTCAACCTTTTGGCTCCGCCATCCAAATCAATTAAATATCGCAAATGCAATCCACTGCAAAGTGCAAAATGCGTAGCCAATTTCCTATTTGTATTTTCAATTTTCATCACCTGTGAAACAATATTTGAGTCTTGCATTTACAACCCTTTCATCTGTATAGCCTTGTAGATCCTACCGATTAATTCATAGTTTTTCTCTACTGAATAATTATCTTTATATACTTTCTTTGTCTGACTACATAATCCATGACATCTTTTAACTGCTTGAATGATTTCATCCACCAAGTCAGCTGTAAACTTATAACCTGTTATTCCCTCTTCAACAACACTTCCAGCATTTCCCAAATCAGAACAAATGACAGGCGTTCCAACACTAAACGCTTCCACAATGCTCATCGGAAATCCTTCATACCACTGAGTAGGCAATACAAGTGCTTTGCTGTTTGCTATTATCTTTAGAGCCTCATTATTTGGCACAAATCCACGCATTTCAATGTTCACATCGTTTTCTCTAATGAACGACTTACACCAATCCTCCATTGGGCCGGTACCACAAACAATCAGCTTAGGCGCGTGTGCTCCCATACGCTTCCATGCTTCAAAAAGCAGGTCAATTCCTTTTAGCTTATCTAATCTTCCTGCAAAAACAAATTGATTCTTTCTATCCTTTTCTGGAATATATTCATTTTTGCATTCAACGAAATTAGGCTTTACAAATACCCTTTCCAGTTTAATTTGCTTTAATCCCAACAGTTTTTGCTTATTAAAATCAGTCAAGCAAATATAATTGATTTTTCCGTAAATTCCTGTCATTCGATGGAATGCAGTACTAAGTACACATGCCAATGTCTGAATTTTACTTCCTCGATAGCAACGGTGTTTTACTGCGCATTTCAAACCATACTCTACGCAATCTTCACAAATATGCCCATCTCTATAAAAAGTCGCACCGGGACAGAGTAGCCGAAAATTATGTATCGTCTGAACCACTGGAACCTTCATGCGTCTTGCCGCATAATAGACCGCTGGACTCACCAGATTAAGTGTGTTATGAACATGAACGATTTCTATCTTCTCATCTCTTATCAACTTCTTGATGTCTCGGTATGTTCTTGGATTAAACACTGTTGTAATTGGAAGAAAAACTTTCTGAAGTTTTGACATTTGCTTCAATTCTGCATTATTACGGCTGTATAAGATTACTTTATGGCAATGCTTCTCAAGCATTTTCTTTTCATTGGCAACAACTGTATCTTCTCCACCTGGAATCTGGTAATAATTATGTACAATCAAAATATTCTGTTTTTTCGCATTGTCCACAGTCATTACCTCACTTTCCCCTTATCATTGCATTCCAAATAAACTTCGTGTTAGTACTCCAATATCTCTTAAACAGTCTCTTCGGATCTTGTACTAATCGATATACCCACTCCAGATTATGTTTTTGCATCCACATCGGGGCACGCTTAATATTCTCTGCATAATAGTCAAATCCGGCTCCAACACCAAGCATCAGTCCATCAATCTTTCCCTGATGTGCTGCCATCCACTTTTCCTGTTTTGGAGCTCCAATCCCAACCCAGACAAAGTCCGGTTTTGTTTCATTAATTCTCTCTATAATTGCCTTATCTTCCTCTTCCGTCAGAGGTCTAAACGGAGGACTGTACATTCCAGCAATTTGGATTCCCGGATAATTACTTGTGAGTTTTTGATACAACAGCTCCAATGTTTCTTCTTTGCTGCCATAAAAATAATGGCGATACCCCTTCTTTGCAGAGATCTCAAAAATCTCTCCCATTAAACTTGGGCCTGTTGTGCGCTCCATATTCTTATGACCGCGTTTCTGACCAACAGTAGAAAGAGGACCGCCATCTGGAATTGCCATTAACCCGCCATTTTGAATTGCGCAGTAATCCGCATCGTCAAAACTGGTTACAGTTGTATGTACATTTGAGACACATATATAGTCTCCTTTTATTTCCGAAATATTTTTTTCGAGATAGTCTACCAACCACTCCATATTGATTGCCGCAATATTAACGCCCATAATATTGCAAGTTGGAATGCGTTTTTTATCAACCTTTCTCTTATACTCCATTTCTCGCACCTTTCCCTCTTTTTCTACTTATACGGAAGGCTCATATTGAGCCGAGCAATTTATATAAAACAGTGTGGTTATCATCCATGCCGGATAATCTATCGCACTGTGGTTATCATTTTTCTCACAATGACATCTATTTTTCCGACCGTCACTGAGTCTTTGATGTAGACCTGTCATGGGCTACTCACCTAACTTGTTGGCATATGAATTTTGTTAAAACTGTACACATCTTTCCATCCATTTTCTACAAGTAACCCCATCCACAATAACAACAAAATCCGCTCCACTTCATGCTCCTTTGCATTCCATGTGCGGACTTTGCCGAATTTTCTTCATACCGATCCTTCCCTCTTCAGAACCATAATTACTGTTTTAAACAGTATTTTAATATCCAACCCAAAATTCCAGTTGCTGATATATTCTGTATCCAGTCTTACAACTTCTTCGAAGTCAGTGATGTCGCTTCGTCCGCTTACCTGCCACATACCGGTGATTCCCGGTTTAATAGCGATTCGAGCCCTGTGATGTAATTCGTATTGACGCAGTTCGTCCTGAAGGATCGGACGAGTTCCCACAAGGCTCATGGTTCCATTTAGTACATTCCAGAACTGTGGAAATTCATCAAGGGATGTTTTCCTGATAAATTCGCCTATTCCGGTTTTTCTAGTTCCGTCCGGCAAAATCTTATTTCCGATTACTCGGGGATCGAAATCGAGTTTGAACATACGTCCATCACTCATTTTGTTCTGAGCCATCAATTCTGCTTTCCGTTCTTCTGCATCCATATACATACTCCGGAATTTGTACATCTTAAATGGCTTTCCGTTTTTTCCAATCCTTGTCTGTGAGAAGAAAATCGGACCCGGAGAACTGATGTAGATAGCCGGTGCTATGAAAATAAAAATGATTCCTGTCAGGAAGCAGCCCACCAGTCCCCCCAGAATATCCAATACTCTTTTGGCAAGTGCCTGTCTGTCTGTGGCATAGTTCATGGTGGTTGTCAGAACTGTATATCCGCCAATTGCCTCCACAAATTGTTTCTGTCCGGGAGTACTTCTGACTTTTGCCAGGTTTACATGAACCGGCATTCCCATTTCCAGCAACTCTTCTATCAGTTCCTGAGGGTATGGATATGTTTCATCTACATTTACAAAGACCTCATCTACCCACTGCTGACAGATAAAGGATGATGCGTTATTTAAGTCTGCTACTACCGGGACTCCTGCAATTTCTTTCCCTGTCATATCTTTATCAATGAGTATCAGACCATTGATGTTGTAGCGGTTATAATTGTGTTCTTTTACATTTTGGATTACTTTTGATGCAAGGTCATAATTGGTTACAATGTAGAGAGAATGCTCTCCACCTTCTGCCATTTTATGTAGCAGACGTTTTTTCCATATTATTCTTGTACAATAGGATAAAAGCACATAGAAAATTCCCATAAGATAAAGGATTATTCTTGAAAAGGCATGTCCGCCACTGACAGTAAACAGGTACAGACCACTTGCCAGTTCAATCAGGATCATCTGCCGGATAACAGAGCGCAGCTCCTGATAACGTCCTCTTCTCAGAACTCCTTTATAAGATTCAAACAAAATGATCAGGAACAGATCCACCAATATGACAAATATCATCACATTGCGATAAATTCCCAGTGTAAACAGGTTCCTGACAGAACCGTTTCGAATCAGATACGCCAGTATTAAAGCCATAAATAAACACGCAAGATCAATTAATATGAAATCTTTGTGTTTATACCATCCTCTTGATTTTTTCCTGTACATACGTTTTCCTAACCTCTCCTTCTTTTTTATTCAAAAAGGCATATTTACAGAATCGTTTTCCTGTAAATATGCCATCATTTTTTATTATTCTTTTCTTATAATTTCCAATCCCACCTTCATTTCTACTGTTCTTCCGAACATTTCTATTTCCAAATATGCTATTCTTTTATGTCTGTCTATCCTGCGGATATTGCCTTCCATTCCCATCAATGGACCTGACAAAATCCGCACTCTGTCGTTCTCAATAATACCTGATGACATCTCAACAAGCTGTTTGTCTGTACCTATTCTCATAAGCAATTCTACTTCTTCCTGCACCAGCGGGACAATCTGATCTCCAATTCCAATCAGTTTCGTCAACCCGATAACCTTTTTGAGTCCATTTACCAGACATTCCAGATTTTGAGCAATTAAAAAGACATACCCGGGAAAGAGGATTCTTTCCTGGATATGCCATTCACCCTGAAATCGTTTCTTCTGTTGGTAATATGGGATAAAGCAGCGTTCTAAAACATTGCTGCTTATTAACCGCTGACACTGACAGCGGATGTTTTCTTCGGTGCCTGTGCGCACCTGCATCACATACCACATTGGATATCTTACCTCCATATTTTGGGTATGCTTCGCCATTCTGCCTGTGTTTCAAAGCAGACTCATACTTCAAGATATGTATTATCCATATCTTCAAACGCGGCAAAGCGACGATTTAAAGACAAAAGATTTACGTCGTGTTTTATTATAACTACATCAATAAAAAAATGCAACATATTTCTACAAAAAAACGCTTTCGCTGCTGCCAAAACATGACCAGTAGCGAAAGCGTTCATTGTATCTTCTTTTTCAGCTAAAATTATTCAGCTGTGTCTTCCTTTGCATCTGCAACGATTGTGAAGTAGCAAAGGTCATCTAATGCGACTTTGATTGTTTTTTTCTCTTTGTCTACATTGATCGGATCAACAATTGTCCATTCCTTTGTTTCTTCATTGTAGCATACAAGCTGAATGTTCTCCATGTCATCTGTGATGCTTGGAACTGAGAATTCAACTTCATATTTGCCATCTGCGTTCTTTACAGCTTTGACAGAGTCAAGAACTTTGAACTGTATGAAACCTGTAACGAAATCTTTTCCGTCCAGTTTCTCAATAACTTCTTCAATCGCAGCTTTGAGTGTTTCATCTGTTTCTTCTTCTGCAAGAGTCTTCAGAACATCTGCGAATCCGTTCATGTCCATCTCGCCTTTTCCAACTTTCTCAAAAGCATCTGCAACTGCCGGAACTGCTTCTTTCAGTTCTTTGAATCCATCAGTATCTTCGATCTTCTGAATGATCTCATAGACCTGGGAATCTTCCTGAACTACTGTAACATCCTTTGTACGGCTTCCATCTGCACTGACACCAAACGCACATCCTACACTGAGGACTGCCGCTAACGCAAGTGCCATGAATTTCTTTGCAATTTTCATAATGCACCTCTCCTTTTGGATTATAATTTATTTAGATAATAGCACACCTTGCACTATCTACCTCTTAATATAATAAAACAAAACATAAAGAATATCAATCAATTTTTGTTATAAAACATCGAAATAATCATATCCGTCAGTTCATCTTCATCTACATGGTATTCATCGAAGTTCTCTCCCTGTGTTCCTTCTCCTGGAACAGTTCGGGAATCTGTAATTTCATTCTGTGATGCTGTCAAAAGTTTTGCAAAAACATCATTTCCCATGTTTGTAACTGTATAATTGTCGATACTGTCATACAGACCTGTTACAAATCCGGCATCTTTGGATGCCTGCTCCTGTGCCTTCTGCAGAAACGCCTGAAGATATGTCTTCTGACGCTCCTGACGGACAAGAGCACTCTGACTCTTTCCTATGTCACGATAACGGACAAACTGTTCTGCATTCTCTCCGGTCAGCGTAACCACCGAGCCTTCTTTAAAATCCGGATTTATATCTTCCAGACTGTTATCCGGCACTGTGATCTCCACACCACCTACATAATCTGTGATTACAGAAATTCCATCCATATTCATGGCACAATATCCCTGAACAGGAAGACCATTCAGAAGGTTGGAAACTGCTGTTTTCATCAATTCACAGCTCTTCTGCCTGCCATCACCGTACGCATACTGAATATTAATATGGTCTGTTGTCATTCCCAGGCTTTTTCCCGCAGGATTAAAGACTTCTATTCTGGTCATAGAATCTCGTGGAATAAACAGAACCTTTATCTTTTCTGTTGCACGATCCATGGACACCAGGAAAATTGCATCTGCCTGCCCGGCATCTACCTGTGACTGATAAGTATCTACAGTTTCCCTTGTATCAATTCCCAGGAATAAATAATTGCTGAGATGATCGTTATATTTGTATGTCTCACCTTTATATTCCACGATATCACCGTTTTGGCTCAAGTCCGTCTGATTCCGGCTGTCACTGTTCTGACCGCCGTTTTGTGGCGATGCAGCATTTTTCTGGCTTAACAGATAATAACCGCCGCCAAGAACGGAAAGAACTATGATCAGGATAATAATCAAAAGCATACAGATCTTGCGCTGTCTGATGGCTTTTCTTGTGGTTTTTGTCATTTTCATTCCTTCAATCTCTGTATTTCAGTTATCTCATCAGTTTTTGCTGATGTAATTAAGCTCCTGCAGTTTCTGTAATATTGCCTCTGCCATTGCCTGCTGGGCCTCATAGGTAGAAGACGGCTGTGCAGTCACATTTGCAAGACTGATATAGTGTTCTCCCCATTTCTGGCTGAGTACCTGATCCAGTGCTTCAGAAGTTACGCTTCCGTCCATAGGGCGTGTTCCTACTACAATAAACTGATCTTTATTCTGAAATGTATTTAAAATCTGTTCCTGCTGGTCTGCCAGTTCTGCAGGATCATGATTCCAGCCGCCATAATATCCCATGAAGATAACAGGAATACAATCCATATCATTTCTTGTAGTCTGTTCTTCTGTCAAATCACGTATTCCGGTCTCTGTCACATTCAGCTGGGCACCGTTTGCAGCCTGCTGATGTCTGGTAATATAGCCCTGAAGGGTTTCATCACTTACACCAGCCATCTTCATCATGGAAAGAGTGCCGCCTCCCTGAAGTGTTTTATTGATTACTGTCATATTATAGCCATTATCGGTCAGAAGCTTCTGAAGTACTGTCATATAGGAATATGTATTGGATTCTTCCCCATTGATCAGATCATCTCCCCAGCACACAATGCCTGAAGCAGCTGTCGTCTTATCTTTTGTATCTTCTGTCTTATCTGCATCTTCTGTGTCAGCTGTATCCGTTTTTTCTGTGTCTTTTGTGTCTTCTGTGTTCTTTGATTTAATGTCTTCTGTATCTTCTGCTTCTTCGGAAGATATCTCCTCCAGCTCTTTTGCACGTTCTTTTACTGCTTCGTAATCTTCAATCCCACTCTGCTGGTCGTCTGCAATTTCTGACAGGTGTCTGGATTCCTTCTGTTCCGATTTATAACTGGTCACAAGAATAAAGCCCAGGAGAACTGCCAGAAGAATGCAGATAAAGCCCAGTAAGATATTCGTCTTTTTTATTTTTTTCTTCCTTATTTTGCTCACTTTTCCAAATTCTCCTTTATCATTGATCATGGTTTCTGTCTTACTGCCAGATAACTGCCCGTATTATTTAATCTGGGCTTCTTCGTCACTTCTGCGATAATACTCTCCATAATGCTTATAATAAGAAGAATAATATTTGTCATCACTGGTATCTATCTTGTTCATAACAGCTCCAAGAATACGGCATCCGCTTCTTTCCAACTGTTTAAATGCTTTCTGTGCATCCCGGTACCTGACATTTCCCGGTTCGATCAGAAAGACTGCACCATCGCAGCATCTTCCTATCACTGCCGCATCAATTACTGTTCCGATAGGCGGTGTATCGATCAGGATATAATTATAATATTCTCTGATTTCCTTTAAGAATACCTTAAAGATATTCTCACTGAGAAGTCCTGACGGATTCGGTGCACTTGGACCTCCGAATATGATATCCATATTCGGAAAGTTTGTAGAATAAATAATCTCCTGTAATCCCACCTGACCGCTCAGAAGCTGTGAGAGACCTTTCACTTCCTCTTCCACACCCAGTCGTCCGGCATATGCAGTCTTCCTGATATCCGCATCCAGAAGGAGAACCTTCTTGCCAATGCTCCCAAGCTCCCGGGCAAGGCTGAGTACTACATCACTCTTACCTTCGTTTGGATAACAGCTCGTAACCAGAATTGTCTTTATGCTCTGACCCGACAGCTGAATATTGGTACGCAGCGTTTTGATCGCCTCACTGTAAAAATAATCCGGGTTTCTTTTATCTGTTAAATTGAGTTTCTTCATTGCTCAGATTCCTCCATCAGTTTAATGGTGCTTCTTATTCTTGTTCTTTGATTTCCTGTTCTTCGCATTTATAAAATCTTTTCTGTCAGGAACCTTGGCAAGAACAGAAACTCCCAGGTATTTCTCAATATCTTCCTCTGTCTTAATAGTATCATCCATTACAGCGTATACAACCACGATTGCCGCACATGCAAGGAAACCGAGTAAGAAGCCGAGTGCTGCATTCTTCTTTACACTTGGAGAAGTTCTTACAGTAGCAATCTTACCAACTTCAATAATCTTTGGCGGAATAACTTCCATTTTATCGCCAATATAGGATGAAGAAACATTCGCAATCTCATCTACGATCTTCTTTGCCATTTTAGAATCTGTATTATTGACAGTAATCTCAAGGATACGGGTATCTGTAGGATTATTGATACTTACGCTTTCTTTCAGTTGTTCTGCAGTCATATCCAGATTCAAATCTGAAATTACCTGCTCCATCACAGGAGTACTTGTGATCAGAACTGTATAATCACTGGTCAGGCTGGCACCTAACTGCAGATCCGCCAGTGATGTCAGTGTGGTTTCTTTTGAAAGTACAAGGATACTGGATGTGGAGCTGTAAATCGGTGTCATCAAAAACTGTGTATATGCTGCTGCAATACAGCCTCCGGCAAGAGCAACCATCAGTACCAGAAGGATTTTTTTCTTGAGCGCATAAAATATTTCCAGTAAGTCGATTTCGACTTCATCATCATTTGCATCGGGTCTCTGTGCTTTGCTGCTCTCAAAGTTACTGTTCAAATTGTCTAACATCTGATAATTTCCTTTTCCCTTTTTTCTTTATAGTTTTGTACATTACTGTTCACAGGTAATATTCTGTCTTATGTATTTCTGAAAGTAAACAGCAAAATTGACATAAACCGATTTTATTGTATATCAGCCAATAAAAAAAGTCAATCTGTAGCCTCATGTTTTTGTTTCTGTTTCAGAATTTCTGCAGGATTATGAATAAACAGTTCATCTGCATAGTCCTGCCCGAATTTCGCTGAAACCATACGATATGCCTCGCCAATCCTGCTGCTCCTCTTTGCACTGTTGTGACAGTCTGATCCAACGAAATGAAGGAGTCCGTCTTTCATGATTTTATTACAGTACCGTTTAGTAAAAAATCCGTCTTTTCCTGTGATGCTGTCTGCATTGATCTGCATATAGACACCCATATCTGCCAGTTCTTCCACAAAATCCAGACTGTTGCGTGTGGCTTCGTAACGTTCTATATGTGCCATGATCGGCTTATATCCTCCGGAGAGCAATGCACCGAGACGTTCCCGTATATAGCTTTCTTCCGAGTTATGGGAAAATTCTGTAAGAACATACCGCGAACCGGCCATTGTCATTACTTTCTGTTCTCTGAGCATGGGAAGCATCTCCATATTGGCGTGAAACTCACATCCCAGATACACATGGAGATCCGGGCTTATCTCTGATGCCGCTTTCTCCACCAGTCTGAACTGCTCTCTGACTTTCTCCGCAGGTGTTTCAAACATCCGAAAGCGGAAATGGGGAGTTGTAATAACCGTCCGCACGCCCTGTTCATATTCCATCCGGAGTAATTTTACGGTTTCTCCTATATCTGTGGCTCCATCGTCTACACCGGGTACAATATGACAGTGTATATCATAAATTCCTTTTATGGACATCCTATCATTCCTTCCTGACTGTCTGCAGCATTTCTGATGCTCCTGTAACTGCTGACCACATTCGTAATCTAAAAAAACAATCAACCGGCTCTGTATGATCATCCTCATACAAAGCCGGTTGCTGAATATTTATGAGTATTCTCTTAATTATTCTTCTGTAGCTTCCTCAGCCGGTGCCTCAAGAGCTTTCATGCTCAGGCTGATCTTTTTGTCTTCGCCGTTGAAGTCAACAACCTTAGCTTCGATCTCCTGTCCGATGGAAAGTACGTCTGAAGGTTTGGCAACGTGCTCTCTGGAAATCTGGGATACGTGAAGGAGTGCATCTACTCCAGGTGCAAGCTCTACGAATGCGCCGAAGTCTGTCATACGTGCAACTTTACCTTTAACTACGTTTCCTACAGCGAAGTCCTCAGCTGCTGTGAGCCATGGATTTGCTTCCGGGAATTTAAGGGAAAGTGCGATCTTCTCTCCGTTGATCTCTTTGATAAGAACTTTGACTTTATCGCCAACAGTAAATACTTTCTTCGGGTTCTCTACTCTGCCCCAGGACATTTCGGAGATGTGAAGAAGTCCGTCTGCTCCGCCCAGATCGATGAATGCACCGAAATCTGTAACGTTCTTAACTGTTCCTTCAACTGTGTCGCCAACATGGATTCTCTCCATTAATTCTTTCTGTTTCTCTGCTTTCTCAGCAAGAAGAAGCTGCTTACGGTTACCGATGATGCGGCGTCTTCTCGGGTTGAATTCTGTGATAACGAATTCGATCTCCTGATCTGCATATTTGGAAAGGTCTTTCTCGTATGTGTCGGAAACGAGGCTTGCAGGAATGAATACTCTTGCTTCGTCTACGTTTACACAAAGTCCGCCGTCAAGTACCTGAGTTACAGGAGCTTTTAATACTTCCTGATTCTCAAATGCTTCTTCAAGACGTTTGTTGCCTTTCTCTGCTGCCAGTCTCTTGTAAGTAAGAGTAACCTGACCTTCTCCATCGTTTACTTTGAGAACTTTTGCTTCCATTGTGTCTCCAACGTGAACAGCATCTGTGAGTACAAGGCTTGCATCGTTAGAGTATTCGTTCTTTGTGATAATACCGTCTGCTTTATAACCGATATTCAGAATAATCTCATCTTCTTTAACATCGATGACAGTACCCTGTACAATCTCTCCATTTCTGATAGTCTTTACGGAATCTTCCAGCATTTGTTCAAAACTTAATTCTGACATGTTCTTGAACCTCCTCAATAATTTTGTTTGGGGTGGAAGCCCCTGCTGTAATACCTACATAACTACTGCATTGGAACATTTCAGAATCCAAGTCTACAGGTGTTTGTATATAGTAAGTATTTCCACATTCCTTTTTACATATTTCAAACAGCTTTTGAGTATTGGAACTATGCCGGCCGCCTACGACCAACATAGTGTCTACCTCTCCGGCTATGTTTTTTGCTTCTCTCTGCCGTTCTTCGGTAGCATTACAAATAGTGTTTAAAATATTGAGAATATTTAAAACATTATTATCATACCTCTTTTTGCAAAGAATTTCAACTAAATCTTTAAATTTGTTGTAATTAAATGTCGTCTGGGACACGATACTTATTTTTTTGCCTTTTGGGGGTACAAATGCTTCGGCTTCTTCTTTGTTTCTGATCACCGTGTACGGTCCCTGACACCAGCCGCAGATGCCCTGTACTTCGGGGTGGTCTTTGTCACCGATGATGATGATGTGGTTTCCTGCAAGGCTTTCCTTTTCCACGATCCTGTGGATTTTCAGGACGAAGGGGCAGGTCACATCTACATAAGAGATGTTTTTTTCTTTCAGCTTATCGTAGATGGCTTTGCCTACACCGTGAGAGCGGATGACTACTGTTCCGTTCTGCAGGGTATCATCCGGGAAATCCAGGTCTGCTTCTGTGATAACATGGACGCCACGGGCTTCCAGATCCGCTACTACGCCTTCATTGTGGATGATCGGACCCAGAGTGAAAATAGGTTTCTGTTCTGTGTCTATGAGTTCGTAGACTTTGTTCACTGCACGTTTGACGCCGAAGCAGAAGCCTGCTGTTTCTGCTACTTTTACTTTCATAAAATAATCCTTCTTAAATTATTTCTGCACTTTTTCCTTATATACATTAAGAATCGCATTTACAACATCATCAATTCCCATTTCCGAGGAATCTACGAGCACTGCGTCCTCTGCCTGTTTCAGAGGGGAGATTTCGCGGTTCATGTCGCGTTCGTCGCGCTCGATGATGTCTTTTCGGATCTGGTCCAGGTCGAAGGATTCTCCCTTCTGTTCATATTCCAGGGCTCTTCTTTTTGCTCTGGTGTCTGCGCTTGCTGTGAGGTAGATTTTTACTTCTGCGTTTGGAAGGATGGTTGTGCCGATATCTCTGCCGTCCATGACTACGTCGTTTTTCTCTGCCAGAGTTCTCTGAAGTTTCAGAAGGTGGGCTCTGACTTTCGGGTTTGCGGAGCTTTTGGATGCCATATTTCCTACCTGTTCGGTGCGGATCATAGCATTTACGTTCTCTCCGTTGAGGATGACAATCTGTTCTCCGTTTTTGTATTCGATGGAGATGTCAGCGCCGGAACATACAGCCTCGATCTCTTCCTGATTTTCTCCGTTTACGCCATGGTTCAGAAGATATAAAGCCATTGCCCTGTACATGGCTCCTGTGTCTACGTAAATAAATGATAATTCTTTTGCTACTTTCTTTGCGATGGTGCTCTTACCTGCTCCTGCAGGTCCGTCGATGGCTATGTTACATCCCATTTTTGTGATTCCTCCTGTTTCTATTATTTAATAACGTATAGTCAAATCATATCATAGTTATATAGCAATTCCATAAAATACTGCAGGCAATCCAGTCCATCATAGCGTGAAGTCCTGCGTCAGATATCTTTGTCGTGCATCAGCACGCCTGCAGATATCTTCCTTGTCCTTCGCACTCTGCCGAACTGTCCTGATTGCATTATTTTGTGTAATTGCTTAATTTGCTTACTGTATCGCCTGCGCTGCCAGATATGCGGTAGACCAGGCAATCTGTAAGTTATATCCACCTGTCACTGCATCCAGATCCAGTACCTCGCCTGCGAAGTAAAGACCTGAGATTTTCTTTGATTCCATTGTCCCGGGATTGATCTCTTTGACAGAGACGCCGCCTCTGGTGATGATGGCTTCTTTAAACTCACCCATTCCTGTGATTGTGAAGGGGAAGGCTTTGATAAGGTCAATGAAGTGCTGGCGTTCTTCTCTGGAGATGTCGTGGATTTTCTTCTCTGCGGGGATTCCACCCAGTTCCAGCATTACCGGAGTCAGAGATGACGGGAAAAGTACGCCAATCACATTCTTGAACTGTTTGTTTGGTCCTGCTTCAAATTCACGCAGGATCCTGGCATCCAGTTGTTCTCTGGTGAGTGCAGGCTTCAGATCCAGATATGCGGACAGTTTGCCGTTTGGTGCTTTCGCCAGTTTTGCACCGATGTGGGCACTGGCGGAGAGGATCATTGGACCTGTGACTCCGAAATGGGTGAACATCATCTCTCCGAAATCCTCATAGAGTACTTTCTTTCCATTCTTTATGGTAAGTCCTGTATTCTTAAGGGAAAGTCCCTGAAGCTTAGGGATATAGTCTTCTTTTGTCTTTAATGGCACAAGGGAGGGAGCAATGTCCGTGACTTTCAGTCCCAGTTCTCTTGCGAAGCGGTATCCGTCACCTGTGGAACCGGTACTCTGATAAGAGAATCCGCCGGTTGCCACGATGACTGCATCTCCTTCCATGAAGGTTCCGTCTGTAAGGATGACTCCTGTGATCTTCTCCTGCTGTATGTCAGATGATTTTTTTCCTTTTCTGCTTTTTCCTGCATCAGATCCTGATTCTGTTAATGTAGCTTCTGATTCCAGGGTATTTGCCGAATCTGTTACAGGTTTCTTTACGATTTCCTGCACAGCAGTATGAAGATGAATCTTTGCTCCTGCTTTCTTCAGCTCACGCTCCAGAGCGCGGATGATGTCTGAAGAATGGTCAGACTGTGGAAATACGCGGTTTCCACGCTCTACCTTCAGAGGGACACCTGCTTTCTCAAAGAACTCCATTACATCCTGAGGGGTAAATGAATAGAAACTGCTGTAGAGGAACTTGGGATTGCTCATCATTGCAGGAAAGAGTTCTTCTGTGTCGCAGGCATTTGTCACATTGCATCTGCCTTTTCCTGTGATGAAGACTTTCTTTCCCAGTTTCTCGTTCTTCTCTAATATATGAACTTCATGATGGTTACGGGCTGCAAAAACCCCTGCCATCATTCCGGCAGCTCCGCCGCCGATTATTATAACTTTGCTCATGGAATATTCTCCTGTATTTATTTTACCCTGCAGATTGTCTATTTCATCATGGTTCCACGTCTCCGCTTCGCTACAATCAATATAGATATGTACCACTGGCATCATATCCCCATTGGCACATTATATTCCCGGGTATCATATTCTTTCATAATAACGCAAAGGAGCCTGCTTACGCAAGCTCCTTTTTTCGTTTGGACATATTTAATTACTGATCAATTATACAGGATATGCTCCGTTCTTTTTGTCAGCTGCTTTCTCGTCAACTTTTGTTTTCTGAGCCTGACGGTATTTGAAGAAGTCCATAGCTACCTGTGGGAACAGTGCGTATGTTAATACGTCTTCATCCTGTTCCTTGTACTGAGCCATTTCGCTCTCAAGTTTCTCAAGCTCGTTGTCAAGAAGGTCTGCCGGACGGCATGTGATCGGTTTCTCATCGCCGATGCACTTCTTCTGTACTTCCGGATTAAACGGTTTTACAGTTGCGCCGTATTTTCCTAACAGGATATCTTTTGTTTCTTTTGTAACCATTTTGTATCTCTCGCCCATAAGTACGTTGAATACAGCCTGTGTACCAACGATCTGTGAAGACGGAGTAACAAGTGGCGGTTCACCAAGGTCTTTACGTACACGCGGAACTTCCTCGAGAACATCGTAGAATTTGTCTTCTGCGTGCTGTTCTTTCAGCTGGGAAGTCAGGTTGGAGAGCATACCGCCCGGTACCTGGTACAGTAAAGTCTTGATGTTAACACCAAGGTTCTTCGGATTGAGCAGTCCGCTGTCAAGAGCTTCGTCACGGATCGGACGGAAGTAGTCAGCGATCTCGGAGAGAAGCTTCTGATCAAATCCTGTGTCGTATGGTGTATCTTTGAATGTCTCAACCATAACCTCTGTTGCAGGCTGGGATGTTCCCAGTGCAAATGGAGACATTGCTGTATCGATGATATCCACACCTGCTTCTACTGCTTTTAAGTAAGTCATGGAAGCTACACCGGATGTGTAATGTGTATGAAGGTCGATCGGGATCTTAACTGTTTCTTTTAATGCTGTTACAAGCTCTGTAGCTTTGTTTGGAAGGAGAAGACCTGCCATATCTTTGATACAGATGGAATCAGCGCCCATATCTTCAATACGTTTTGCAATGTCTGTCCAGTATTCCAGTGTGTAAGCATCTCCTAATGTGTAGGAAAGAGCTACCTGTGCATGAGCCTTCTCTTTGTTTGCAGCGCTTACTGCTGTCTGCAGGTTACGAAGGTCATTGAGGCAGTCAAAAATACGGATGATGTCGATTCCGTTTGCAGCAGATTTCTGTACGAAGTATTCTACAACGTCATCTGCGTATGGACGGTATCCAAGGATGTTCTGTCCACGGAAAAGCATCTGAAGTTTTGTGTTTTTGAAGCCGTCACGTAATTTACGAAGTCTTTCCCATGGATCTTCGTGAAGGAAACGAAGGGATGCATCGAATGTTGCACCACCCCAGCACTCTACTGCGTGATAGCCGACTTTGTCAAGTTTATCTACGATCGGAAGCATCTGTTCTGTGGTCATACGTGTTGCAATCTGGGACTGATGAGCATCACGGAGAATGGTTTCCACAATTTTAACAGGTTTTTTCTCTAATTCTGCCATTATTAAATCTCCTTTATAAATTCAATTATACACCGAAAATAGCCATGAATGTTCCGGCTGCTACGGCTGTACCGATAACACCGGCAACGTTCGGGCCCATTGCGTGCATCAGAAGGAAGTTTGTAGGATCTGCCTCTGCACCCACTTTCTGGGATACACGGGCTGCCATAGGTACTGCGGATACACCTGCGGAACCGATCAGCGGGTTGATCTTTCCATGAGTCAGTTTGCAGAGCAGTTTACCAAGCATACATCCGCCGAATGTACCGATTGCGAATGCAACAAGACCTAAAACTACGATCTTCAGAGTATCTGCGTTTAAGAATGCTTCTGCACTTGTGGAAGCACCTACGGATGTACCCAGAAGGATAACTACGATATACATCAGGGCGTTGGAAGCTGTTTCTGTCAGCTGTTTTACAACACCGCACTCTCTGAACAGGTTACCAAGCATGAGCATACCAACCAGCGGAGCTGTTGTAGGCAGGATCAGGCAGACAACGATTGTGATAACGATCGGGAACAGGATCTTCTCCAGTTTGGAAACCGGGCGAAGCTGATCCATTTTGATCTTACGTTCTTTCTCTGTTGTGCAGAGTTTCATGATAGGCGGCTGGATGATCGGAACCAGTGACATATAGGAATATGCTGCCACTGCGATCGGTCCCATCAGTGCAGACTGTCCAAGTTTACCTGCAAGGAAAATGGAAGTCGGGCCGTCAGCACCACCAATAATGGAGATAGCTGCTGCTGCTTTTCCGTTGAATCCAAGAAAGATTGCAAGGAAGTAAGCTGCATAGATACCAAGCTGTGCCGCAGCACCCATCAGGAAGCTGATCGGGTTTGCGATCAGCGGACCGAAGTCTGTCATGGCACCTACACCCATGAAGATCAGGGATGGTAAGATACTCCACTCATCAAGGATGTAGAAATAATGAAGAAGTCCACCTACACCATTGGACATATCTTCCGGGTTTGCCATAATGTCCGGATAGATATTTACAAGCAGCATACCGAATGCGATAGGAACAAGCAGAAGCGGCTCGAATCCTTTCTTGATAGCAAGATAAAGGAATACGCAGGCTACTGCGATCATCAGGTAATTGCCCCATGTCAGATTGAAGAATGCTGTCTGGTGAATCAGGTTGGACAATGTTTCTGTTACATAAGACATTTGACTACCTCCCGTCTTAGTTCATTGTTGCTAAAGTATCTCCGTTTTCTACAGAGGCACCTTCTGCAACATCAATGCTTGCGATAGTACCGTCCTGAGGAGCTACTACAGGGATTTCCATTTTCATGGATTCAAGAATAATTACGCTGTCTCCGGCTTTTACTGCCTGTCCAACGCTTGCTGCTACTTTGACAACTTTACCAGGTACGGAAGCAGTTACTTTTACTGCGCCGGCGCCTGCTGCAGGAGCTGCTGCTTTCGGAGCTGCTGCAGGTGCAGCCTTAGGTGCTGCTTTTGGAGCTGCTGCAGGAGCGGATACGCTTCCTGTTTCTTCAACAGTTACTTCATATGCTGTACCATTTACTGTAATTGTATAGCTTTTCATTTTAAAATCCTCCTAAATAAATGACAATTATCTTCTATTTCTTTTTACTTTACGGATGGAACGAACTACGAAGCCGTCTGTTGTAGTTCCTTCTGCTGCTGCGATGGCTGCTGCGATAACAGCTACCAGCTCTCCGTCATCTGCAAGGTTCTCTTCTGCCTGTGCAGGTGCTGTCTGTGCGATGACTGCTGCCTCTGCCTCTTTTGCAGCTTTGGCTGCTTTTGCTTCTGCTGCTTTCTTTGCTTCCGGATTCGGAATGAATCTGAACAGAGAGATCAGAAGGCTTAATAAAATCAGCATTACGAATACAGTTCCAATACCCATCAGAGTATTAAGACCTGCTCTCTGAAGAGTCTTGCCCATACCATACTGTACATCTACAGACATGGAAGTCGGTGTTCCCTTTGAGTCAAAGACATATACAAAGTTTGCTTCTGCTTTCTCAAATTTAAGAGGAACAGTAACTGTGTACTGATCATCTTTGAAAGTTACAGTAGTTTCACCATTGCTGTCCTTCTTTGCGCCAAGTTCATCCTTGGATGTCTGCCAGGACTGCATGGCACTTGTTGTAAAGTCATCTCCTGAACTCATGTAATTCTCGATTTCTTCATCTTTAAGCTGGACAATGGCATCTGTCAGTCCTTCTGCTGTAGTTACCAGTGTGGACTTAACAGTATCATCAACCTTATCTGCGGCAAATACCACAGAGGTGCTGCCGATCACCAGCGCAGCCATTACGAGAAATGTCATGAATACAGAAGTTATTTTTTTGATCATTTTCATATGCGTCACCCCGCTTAGACCGTTCCATGTTTCTTAGACGGACGATCTTCTCTCTTTGTGAACAGCATCTCAAATGCACCGATTACATATTTTCTTGTGTCAGCCGGGCTGATCACAGTGTCAACATAGCCTCTTGCTGCTGCGGAAGCAACACCATTCTGAAGCTCTCTGTACTGAGCAGCTTTTTCATTCAGTTCAGCAGCATCTGCATCTGCATACATGATCTTGGCTGCCAGGGAAGCATCCATCATACCGATCTCTGCGTTATCCCATGCATATACAAGGTCTGCACCGATAGATTTGCTGTTCATTGCCACGTAAGCTGTACCGTAAGCTTTGCCGATGATCACATTTACCTTCGGAACAGTTGCATCTGCGAATGCAGCTACCAGTTCACCTACGGATTTCGCCATCATCTTCTCGCTGCATAAGGTTGCCATGAATCCTGTTGCGTTTGTAAGTGTAAGTACCGGAATATCAAAAGCGTCGCAGAATTTCACGAAATCTGCTGCTTTTCTTGCGCCTCTTGCAGAGATGCTTCCGTCAAATGTTTCTGTTTTCTTGCCTTCTGCGTCATATACTTCGCTTCTGTTTGCAACAGCACCTACTGTAGCGCCGTTTAAACGGATAAAGCCTGTAACCATGTCTTTTGCATAGTCTGCTTTTGTCTCGAAGAATTCACCGTTGTCAGCGATCTGGGAAAGTGCGATTGCTGTGTCACCTGCACAGTTTGCAAGATCTGCGCATACGCGGTTAAGATCATCTGTACACTCTGTGTAATTGTCTGTGTCTTCATTATTAGAAGGAAGAAGTGATACTAAGGAACGGATCTGGCCAAGAATCTCATCCTCTGTACCAACGCCATCAATCACACCTGTCTCTTTGCTCTGGAAATCAGCTGCTGCTGTGTCGCATTTGTCTGTGTTGTTTCCTTCCAGTGCGTTTGGTGTGTTGACGAACATTTTTCCTTTTTTGGATTCCATGAATGTGAAATCTGTCAGGGACGGGATAACTGCCATACCACCGCCGCATGTTCCGAAGATTGCTGTGATCTGCGGGATCACACCGGATGCCAGTGTCTGTTTCAGATAAATCTGTCCGAAAGCTTCCAGTGCGTCTGTTGCTTCCTGAAGACGGATACCTGCACAGTCAACAAGTCCGATAACCGGAGCGCCTGTTTTCATGGCAAGATCATAAAGTCTTGTGATCTTCTTTGCATGCATTTCACCAACAGTACCGTTTAATACAGATGCATCCTGGCTGTATACATAAACCAGTTTGTCATCGATCACACCATATCCGGTGATAACACCGTCAGATGGTGCCTTGTTTGCAGTCATGTTGAAATCTGTGGATCTGGCTGTTACACCCTGTCCGATTTCGACAAAACTGTTTGCGTCAAGCAAAGAAGTAATTCTTGTGCCTGCTAAGCTTTGTGTTGCATTACTCATTCTTGTTTGCCCTCCATCTTTATGAGAATATTTAAAAGTTAACCCAAAAATTTAGCCGATTTTAATTTTACCTTTTTCGGCAGAAAATTTCAACATTTATTTGTCATTTTCGTTAAAAATATAGCAGAAAAATTTGTCAGGTTTCTCCAAATTTTGTTTTTTTGAGTATTTCTTCCTATTTAATAGAGGGTATTACGGTTATTTTGTATTGTCCTGTATTTCACCCTCTCCCGCAAACCAGTGTGTCGACAAGTTGATTTCTCGAACAATCCTGCGTCTGAATTTCTTATTTCTATCCTGCAAGATTGTTTCAAGAATCAACTTGTCGGCACACCAGAGCGTGTTTGAGGTAACTATACCACTCACTTGTCTGAGAATCCGACTGCACAAGTATAAAAGTCTCAGCGCAGCTCGGTGAAAAAATACTATAGTCATACAGGTTCAGCAGGATTTTCCCATGCTGTGGATGCAGTTGCGAATGCTTTCATTCAGTACGCGGACAGTGCACGGAAAACCATAGATGTTTTTTATTATATAGCACGAATTATCAATTAGATTTATGGATTATCCCGTTATATAATTAACACATCAAAGAAATTCAGGCCACAGCTAAAGCACTGAACAATTATAGATCCAACAGAAAATTTCAGGAGGAAAGACGTAATGAAAAGCAATTACCAGCATATTTTCACACCACTCACAGTAAAAAATATGACTATCAAAAACCGTATCGTTATGATGCCTATGGGAACCAATTACGGGGAACAGAACGGCGAAATGAGTTTTCTTCACATTAATTATTATAAAGAGCGTGCCAAAGGCGGCACAGGTCTGATCATCGTAGAGAATGCAAGCGTAGATTCTCCGCAGGGTTCCAACGGAACTACTCAGCTTCGTATTGACCACGACAACTATCTGCCGCGTCTGTACAAATTCTGTGAAGAGATCCACAAATATGGTACCTGTATTGCGATCCAGATCAACCACGCAGGTGCTTCCGCTGTTTCCGCACGTACAAATATGCAGCCGGTTTCCGCATCTGATGTTCCGTCCAAAGAAGGCGGAGAGATCCCGCGTCCGTTATCAGTGGAAGAAATCCATCACATTGTAAAGAAATACGGCGAGGCTGCAAAGAGAGCCCAGGCTGCAGGTTTTGACGCAGTAGAGATCCATGCGGGACATTCCTATCTGATCAGCCAGTTCCTCTCTCCTCTTACAAACAAACGTACAGATGAGTTCGGCGGATCTGTGGAAAACAGAACACGTTTCTGCCGTATGGTCATTGAAGAAGTAAGAAAACAGGTCGGACCTTTCTTCCCGATCATGCTCCGTCTCAGCGCAGATGAGCTGATGGAAGGCGGCAACACTCTTGAGGATACTCTTGAATATCTGGAATATGTTCAGGATGAAGTTGATATCTTCGATGTTTCCTGCGGTTTAAACGGTTCTATCCAGTATCAGATCGATGCCAACTACATGAAAGACGGATGGCGTTCCTATATGCCTAAAGCTGTCAGAGAGAAATTCGGCAAACCATGTATCTCCATGGGAAATATCCGTAACCCGAAGGTTGCTGAGCAGATCCTCGCTGACGGCGATGCAGACCTGATCGGTATGGGACGTGGTCTTATCGCAGAACCTGCATGGGTGAACAAAGTAGCTACAGGCAGAGAATGTGACCTTCGCAAATGTATCTCCTGTAACATCGGATGTGCAGGAAACAGAATCGGCTTTAACCGTCCGATCCGCTGTACTGTAAACCCTGCTGTTCTGGAAGGTGATGTTTATAAGAATCAGAAAGTGAACAAAAACTGTAATGTTGTAGTAATCGGAGGCGGTACTGCCGGACTGGAAGCTGCCTGTACAGCCGCAGAAGTAGGCTGTAATACCTTCCTTCTGGAAAAGGGTGAAACTCTTGGCGGTCTTGCTTCTGTGATCTCTAAGATTCCTGCAAAGAAACGTCTGGCTGATTTCCCGAACTATCTGATCCACAGAGCAGAGCAGCTTGAGAATCTTTATATCTTCACAAACACAGAAGGAACACCGGAAAATATCCGCAAGTTCCATCCGAACCTGATCGTAAGCTCCACAGGTTCCGCACCACTGCTTCCTCCGATCAGGGGACTTCACGACCGCATTGACAAAGAAGGCAGCAAGGTTGCTTCTATCCTGGGAATGATCAATCACATCAATGACTATCCGGAAGATATGACAGACAAGAAGGTTGTTGTTGTGGGCGGCGGCGCTGTTGGTCTTGATGTTGTGGAATTCTTTGCAGCAAGAAATGCTGCGATTTCTATTGTGGAGATGATGGATCAGATCGGACGTGACCTGGATCCTGTTACAAAGAATGACATGAAGGACCAGATGAAGAAACATCATGTGGCCCAGCTTACAAAGACAGCTCTTCAGGAAGTAAAAGACAGCTCTTTCCTTGTAAAAGATGCAGAAGGTGAACGTGAGCTTCCATTTGACTACGGATTCGTATGTCTTGGTATGAGAGCTCAGGGACAGCTTTTCGCAAAGCTTTCCGATGCTTTTGTTTCTGATGATGTTGAGATCCTGAACATCGGAGACAGCAAACGTGCAAGAAGGATCATCGACGGAACTCTGGAAGGAAGAAATATCCTTAATACACTGACTCAGATGGGATACCTTCAATAAAAACCTTTACAACAAAATACGAAAGGGGATATTATAATGGCTGAAAGAATTACCGGACATACTGAATTAATCGGTCTGATGGCTTACCCGATCCGTCACTCCAGCTCTCCTGCAATGCAGAATGAGGCTTTTGCAAAACTCGGGTATGACTACGCTTACCTTGCTTTCGAGGTTGGCGCAGATGAGATTGAGGATGCAGTAAAAGCAATCCGTACTCTGAAAATGAGAGGATCCAATGTTTCCATGCCAAACAAAACTCTGGTTGGAAAATACCTGGACGAGCTTTCTCCTGCAGCAGAATTATGCGGTGCAGTTAACACGATCGTAAATGACAACGGTCATCTTACAGGTCATATCACTGACGGTATTGGGTTTATGTCTGCCCTGAAAGATAATGATATTGATGTGATCGGAAAGAAAATGACTATCGTCGGTGCAGGCGGTGCTGCCACTGCTATCGAGATCCAGGCTGCTTTGGACGGCGTTGCCGAGATCACAAT
Organism: Blautia sp. DFI.3.45; assembly: GCF_020593505.1. Classification (NCBI taxonomy): domain Bacteria; kingdom Bacillati; phylum Bacillota; class Clostridia; order Lachnospirales; family Lachnospiraceae; genus Blautia; species Blautia sp. DFI.3.45. Next base: position 12,460 of record NZ_JAJDMI010000029.1, on the reverse strand, counting down.
CTTTAACCGCAAGGATGAATTCTGGGATCGTGCAGTATCCACAGTAGAGAAGATCAACACAAAGACATCCTGCCATGCAGTTCTTTATGATCTGGCAGATCTTGATAAACTGAAAGCCGAGATGGATGACAGTTTTATCTTTGTCAATGCTACAGGTGTGGGAATGAAACCACTGGAAGGCCAGTCCGTTGTTCCGGACAAGTCTTACTTCCGTCCTGAGCTGATCGTTATAGATGTTCCTTACTCTCCTCTGGAGACAAAAATGCGTTCCATAGCCAAAGAGGTAGGATGCAAGACAATGAACGGTCTGGGAATGATGTTATTCCAGGGTTCCGCTGCATTTGAGTTATGGACAGGCGAACCAATGCCTATCGAACATATGAAAGAGATTCTTCACATCTCCTATGATGAATGATACCCCGGTTATTCTTAATATGATAAGAAATATGAGGATAAGAAAATGAACACTGTTCAGGTAAAAAACACTGTGATCGGTGAAGGCAGACCTAAAATCTGCGTTCCCATCGTAGGAAAAACAAAAACAGACATTCTCGAAGAAGCCAAAAAGATCACCACTCTTCCTGTTGATGTAGTTGAGTGGCGTGTAGACTGGTTTGATGATGTCTTTGCTACTGAAAAAGTATTAGAAACCGCAAAAGAGCTTCAGGAAGTCTTAAAAGATATCCCTGTTCTCCTTACATTCCGTACTTCCAAAGAGGGCGGGGAAAAAGAGATTTCCGTAAGTGATTACGCTGCTTTAAATATCGCAGCTGCTCAGAGCGGTTATGTAGATTTAATTGATGTAGAAGCATTTACAGGCGATGATGTTGTAAAAACGATCATTGACGCTGCTCACGAGGCAGGTGTGAAGGTAATTGCTTCCAACCATGATTTCTTTAAGACTCCTGAGAAGGAGGAGATTATCAGACGTCTTCGTATGATGCAGGATTTCGGTGCTGATATTCCGAAAATGGCTGTTATGCCGACCTGCAAACAGGATGTTCTTACACTCCTCTCTGCTACTCTGGAAATGTCTGAGAAATATGCAGACCGCCCGATCATTACCATGTCCATGGCAGGAACAGGCGTTGTAAGCCGCCTGACAGGTGAGACATTTGGCTCCGCTCTCACTTTTGGTGCTGCTTCCAAAGCTTCTGCTCCGGGACAGGTCGGTGTGCATGAATTAAAACAGGTACTGGATATCATTCACAACAGCCTGTAATCTGTTGATGAATGATGTGATATCAGATGTTATTCTTGCCCATAGTCGTCTGATATCACTCATCTTCGGCAACAGATGATTGTTATCCCATGAGATATATGGCAATAAATATTTACTCAAAAATACTCCTTTAAAATTTTATGATGAAAATTTCCATGACAAAGAACCTGCCAAAAACCTGACAGGTTCTTTGCTTTTATTCTTTATACTTTTTTCTGATTGATCATCAAATTCAGGATTGTAACATCTGTATCTTTCATTCCAACTCTTCCTACGTATCCCATATTTCGGATTGTATCCTCAACATTATCACGTACCAATCCTTCTCCTGCCTGAAAACAATGATCTGCATCCTCCAGAGCGTATGCCATAATTGCTGCATCTACTGCTGAAGCGATTTTGGCAGCACATGAAGACTTAGCTCCATCACATACAATGCCACTTGTATTTGCAAGAGCATTTGTGATTGTTTTAGATATTGCATTGTAATCACCCCCGTTTAACCAGGATATGGCAGCTCCTGCTCCACATGCGGCACTTACCGCTCCACAGTAAGCTGACAGACTTCCAATATAAGTTTTCTGATGAATCGCTACTAAGTTGCTTACAACCAGTGCCCGATACATTTTCTCTTTAGGAACTTTAAGTTCTCTGGCATATTCGATGACTGGCAAAGAACAGGTCATTCCCTGATTTCCGCTCCCGGAATTAATAACTACCGGCATAGAGCATCCATTCATTCTTGCATCAGATCCAGCTGCCGCTTTTGCTCTGGCACGTACTTTGACATCATCACCATATGCGCGAAGCAAGGTACGTCCTACTTCTGCTCCGTAATGATTACGCAGACCTTCTTCGGAAATTGCTGTATTCATGGCAATCTGGCGTCCTATAACCTCCTCTATCTCTTTTATATCCACAATTTCTGCAAACTCCAGAATATCTGCTACATTCAACAAATCTCTTTTATCCTGTTTTTTCTCTGTTTTTTTCTGCTGAAAGCCCTTCTTTTCCAACAGTATCTCATCGTCTTTTTTGATCAGGACAATATTCGTATGTTTATTTTCTATAACCACAACTGCTCTATGTCCATTTTGCGTAAGTTCTGCACGGATATAAAGATTCTCTACTCCTTCTTCAAGATAACATGTACAGAATTGTGTTTCAAGAAGTTTTGCTGTCCGAATACGTTCAGCTTCTGTAATTCCTTCCAGTACTTCCAGTTTCCGTTCTGCCTGACCCCCAACCATTCCAAGAACTGCAGCAGCTTCAATACCTCTCATTCCTCCTGAATTTGGTACTGTAACACTTTTTACATTTTTTATTATATTTCCACTGCAATAAAGATTTAAATGTCCATCATATTTTTTATTTCCATCATCATCTGTTTTTATCACTTTTTCCAGCACAGAAGCTGCTGTTGCAGTTGCATATGCAATTGCAATAGGTTCCGTACATCCCAGAGCAGGAACAAGTTCTTCTCTGAGAATCTCCAGATAACTCTCATACACTTTTTTTTCCATGAATGTGCGCTCTCTTCTCCTAACTGTCAAGCAAAGTTCTTTACCATCTGATTCAGATGATATGTTTTTTCTTACGGCAGCATTTTTCCTGCTGCAAGATAAATTTCATACCATTCTTCACGGCTCAGAACAATATCGGATGCTTTACTTATATCCTGAATTCTTTTCAGATTTGTACTTCCTACAATCGTCTGGATTCCTGCGGGATGACGCATAATCCATGCAACTGCGATTGCATTCTGTGTTACCCCATATTTCTCTGCCAGACGATCTAACACTTTATTCAGTTCCGGAAATTTCTCGTTTCCAATAAATATTCCCTCAAACATTCCATACTGGAACGGAGACCATGCCTGCAATGTCATTTTCTTCAGTCTTGCATACTCGATAATACCACCATCACGATCACATCCTGCATCATTATGGATGTTTACATTTAGTCCTGCATCAATCGTTGGACAGTGAACCGCTGAAAACTGTATCTGATCAATACAGATTTTTCCACCACAGTATTGATTTAATAATTCAATCTGCATCGGATTGTGATTGCTTACACCAAATACTTTTACTTTTCCGCTTTTTTCCAGAATTTCAAATGCTTCTGCTACCTCTTCCGGCTCCATCAACGCATCCGGACGATGAAGAAGTAATATATCTACATAATCTGTTTTTAAACGTTTCAGACTTCCATCTACAGAATTCAGAATATATTCTTTTGAAAAATCATAACAGATACCCGGACGTATGGCACATTTTGTCTGAATCACCATCTTTTCACGCAACTGAGGTGTCAGCGCATTTCCAAATACTGTTTCGGCTTCTCCGCCTGCATAAATATCTGCATGATCAAAAAAATTAATTCCACATTCCAGTGCTCCTTCAGTCAGACTTCTTACCGCTTTTGCATCAGATAAACCTGTAATTCTCATGCATCCAATTCCAATTCTTGATACATTGTCTATTTTGTCACTAATCTGAAACATTTTCATTTTATATCCTCCTGTATTATACTTAGTTTATGTATTTCTCTTTAGTTAACGTATTTCTTTTATTCTTTTGTCCAGTTTTTTAAGTGCAAAAACATATATTTTCACTGCATTCTTCAGATTTTCAAACAATTCCGCTTCATCCGCACAATGACAGTTTCCATGTCCTTTTGGAAGTCCGAGCCTGTCTAGATTTCGCTCCTGTCCAGGGCCAAATGCCACTGCATTGGGAATTTTCCTCGCATAAGTTCCTCCTCCCATAACAAATGGTCTGCCTTCAAGACCTGTAACCTCCCTCCATGCTTCCATCAGAGTCTGTATGAAAGGCTGTTCCGGATTCATATAATATGGTCTGCTGTCTTCAATACCAATGATGCGAATTCCTGATTTAGCAGCTTCTGTTTGCAGCTTCGGAAGAAAATCTTCTGTTTTTTTAGTAACTGGATAACGGATGTCAATCACTATTCTCAAATGTCCTTCGTGCAGAAATGCCTGACCTATATTGCATGTCAGTCTACCAGAACATTCATCAGAACAACAAATTTCTGTTTTTTCCCCATAACCGCCTTCTGAAAGTCTCTCCACAAATTCTAATGCTCTTTTTGTCTGTTCAGGAAAATTTTGCATTTTCAACTTTCCACAAAGTATACCTATTGCATTTTGAGTTCCATCCGGAAAAGCTGCATGTCCACTGATTCCCACTGCTGTTTCTTCGCTCTTTTGTCCTATTTTGTTCTCCGCAACCGCATGAGCAAAAGACGGCACGCTGTTAGGCGCAGTCCCTCCGTCAAATTCCAGAATCCCCTCTACTGCACTAACAGTTTCCATCAACACAATACAATGTCCTTTTTCTCCGCAACATACGGGAAATCCACAATCAGCAACAAAAGAATATTCCGGTGCTTTTTTGTATTTCAGATAATATTCTACATCTGTCATACCGCTTTCTTCCTGACATCCAAGAATCTGCCTTACTTTAATATTATTCAGAATTTCTTTTTCCCTACAATATTTCATTGCATATAAAACAGCAACTGCGGGACCTTTATTATCCTGTACTCCACGCCCAATTAAATAGCCATCCTTTTCTGTACACGTATAGGGCGGATATATCCATCCTTTTCCTTCCGGAACTACGTCCAGATGATTCCATATTCCAATCTCAACATTCCCTTTGCCTGTAGCAATAGTCAGACAGTGTCCGTCTATATCTTCTGTCTCCATCTGTTCTCTCAATCCAAATGCTCGCATCTGTTCCAGTGCTTCCCTGCATTTTTTTCCATATGGTGCCCCCGGAATTGCTTCCTGCTGATCAGCAATGCTCGGGATTCTGATCAATGCTGTAATATCTTCTCGCATCTGATCTTCCTGTCTGGAGATCCATTGTTCTAATAATTCCATATCCGGCTGTGGCTTATTTTCTTCATTCCATTCAACTTTCCCTGGATTCATTTTCACTTCCTCCATTTTTCAGAAATATTCGGTATTTCTTTGGTGTCATTCCTGTTTCCTGTCGGAAAATACGTATAAATTGTGAGGTATCGTTATAACCCGACATCAATGCAACATCTGTTACGGACCATCTCGCATCTGCCAGAAATTCCTTAGCATGACAAATCCGAATCATTCGCAAAAATGCAGAAAAACTAATTCCTTTCTTCTCAGCAAATAAGTGGCTGATATAACTCTGATTCATGAAAAATACATTTTCCGCAAGATTTCGGATTGTAATGTCCATATTATAGTTATTGACTGCATATTCGCTCATCTTCTCCACAATGTCCATTCCCGTATTTGTCAACTCATCTGATTGTCTCTGCGGCTGCATATGACAAATATTTTCCGCAATCCTCCTGAGATAGCTTTCAATCTCCAAAACAGAATCAAACTTCAGAAAACTTTCTGACAGATTATCTAATTCTTTATCATGATTTTCCATTCGAATCGTCCTTCGGTATATAAGGATAATCTGCGAATACAGAAGTTCCATACATTCTATTCGAATTGGGAGAACTTTCTCAATATCTTTAAAAAGTTTATCCAGCGTTGTCCCTGTTTTGCTTTCATTCCCTTCCTTTAGATATTGTTCCAGTTCTCTTTCTATTTCTTTTTCAAGGTAATATTCTGAAAAATCTTCCTGTTTTATTTCCTTCGCAAAAATCAGAGATTCCCTTTTATAAATTCTGCTCTTTATCGCAGTAACTGCTTCTCTAAAAGCATCCAAAACAGAAGCATTTGCACCATACACATTACTGATTCCTATCTTAACCTGGGAATCCTCTTTCTCCAGCAGTTTTCTGATACGTCTCCAGAAAAACAGCATATCTCCCTCCGGTCTTACAAGCAATATCCACATATCTGGTTTCAATTCTACAAACCGAATCTTCGTCAGCATGATACTTCCGCAGCTTTCTTCCAATTCCGTAAGAAAGATTTCCTGTCTGGGCTTATCATGAAGAAACAGAAAAACACCTAGCTGATATTGCGGAAACACTCTTTCAAACATATTTTTCTCTATAAAACCGGAATATTTTGATTCCTGAATGCTGTTCAAAATATATTGTGTTGCCATATCTTTTCTGGATAGCAAAGCTTCTTTTCGTTCTATTTTATGCTGAGTGACAAACTTATTCAGACATTCTGTCAGAGCCGTATCATCAATTGGTTTCAGTAAATAATCTGAAGCTCCATTTACAATTGCACTGCGAGCATATTCAAAATCAGAGTAAGCACTCAGAATAATTACTTTTATTTCTAATTCATTATTGCGGATCTCCTGAAGAAGCTGTATCCCATCCATTTTAGGCATACGAATATCTGTCAAGACAAGTTCTGGTTTATATTTTTCGCAAAATTCCCAGCCTTCCTCTCCATTAGATGCCTCCGATATCTCAAAAAGTCCATCCTGATCATATTTTTTGATTTGTCTTATCATGGCTTTTCTTGCATAAAATTCATCTTCTACAACCAGCATCTTCACTTTTCATGATTCTCCTTTCGCCCGCAATATACTACTTCTACAGGATCAACCTTTTACAGATCCTGCTGTCAGTCCTTTGACTATGTATTTCTGTCCCATACAATAAATGATCAACATAGGCAACATAGCAAGTAAGTATGCCGTAAACGCCATTGTATAGTTAAAAGAATATTCTGTCTTAAAATTATACTGAAAAAGAGGAAGTGTCCAAATAGCCTGTGAACGGTTTAAAATTAGTAAAGGGAGCATAAAGTCATTCCAGATCCACAAAGTATCCATGATCAGCAACGTAGAAATCATAGGCTTTACCAGAGGAAGTACTATTTTTACATATGTCTGAAATACACTGCAACCGTCAATCTGTGCAGACTCCTCAATTTCGTAAGGAAGACCTCTGATATAATTTACAAACAGAAATACTCCCTGCGTCAGGCTAAATGCCACATACAGAATAATCAGTCCCGCATGATTAAGCATATTTAACTTTGACATCATTTTGGTTACAGGCAACAATACTACCTGCGACGGAACAAATAACCCCATCATAATATAGAAATAAATTGTTTTGTAATACTTCCGGTTAAAGTTTCTTGCAATAGAATAAGAAACAGACGGAACAAAAATCAAAATCAAAATGATGGTTATTACTGTTATTTTAAATGAATTTTTCAAAAAAATCCAGTAATTACTGTTAGTAAACAACTCAATATAATTTTCCAGATTCAGTTTTGAAGGAAGCGCAAAGAAATTTTTTCCGGCCTCCTCCAATGTTTTAAATGAGTTGATCAGCACCATCCAAAGAGGGCATAAAATCAGGAGTAATCCACCGATCAAAATAATATTTCTAAAAAAAAGCCATACTCTTTCGTCATTTCCTGCTTTTATCTTCATCAGTCCGTCCCTCCTTTACTTGTCAGTTTCAACTGCGTAAGTGAGAATATCGCAACAATCACAAATAATATACATGCTTCTGCATTTGCCATGGAAAATCGCATATTTTTAAACGCATCATTATATATCAGAATTCCTATTACTTCTGTTGCCCGGACAGGTCCACCTCCGGTAAGTGCGTACGGAAAGTCAAATGAGGTAAATCCCTGTTTAATTGTAAGTATAAGATTTACTGTTACTGTTGGAAGCAAATAAGGAAATGTAACATACCTGAAACGCTGAAAAGCTGTGGCACCATCAATTTTGGCAGATTCATACTGCTCTTCTGGAATCTGCTGCAAACCGGCTATAAAGATTACCGTTGGCATCGCAACCGCCTGCCATATCTGTACAAATACAACTGCAGGCAACGCCGTATCTCCAGACATCAGAACGCTGTTAGATAACCAGGAAATTCCCAGTGCTTTCCCGATTACCGGAATCACTCGATAATAAATCTGATCCCAGATCAGTGCAATTGTAACACCACCAATCATTGCCGGAACAAAATACACGGATTTTACTAATGTCTTAAACTTTTTCAGTGAATTCAGTGAAATTGACAAAATCAGTGATATTACAATTACACCAATCACCAGCAATACACTGTAAATCACCGTTGTTTTTATAGCATTCCAAAAGTTCGGATTTTTGAGCAATATCTTATAATTCTTCCACCCGATAAAATTCATTTTCTGAGCCATTCCATCCCAGTCTGTAAAACTGTATCGAATACCATTGATTACAGATACCACATAAAAAAATGTATAAAGCACTACCGGTATCAGTGTAAACAGAAAAAACGTCACTCTGCCCGATAACTTTTTTCTTTTTGTATTATTCATATAGCACTCCTCTTAAAAGGCTTTGTTTATTATTATCAAATCCAGGTTCAAAAAAAGATTGCTGCCAATGAATCATTATTCTTACGCAGCAATCTTTTTTTGAACGTATACGGTTTTTCTACATTGAGCCGTTTAATATTTTACTGTGCGCTTGAAATTTCAATTGATGCATCCATGTCTTTCATAACTGCATCTACATCTTTATTTGCCCAGAATCCCTGCACTACATTATAAAGATCAGTAGTTACATTGTTATCAATTGTAGACGCCATCCAGTCATGTGTTTTTCCGGCATTAATCATATCTACCATAGGTTTGATTCCATCATCATTGCTTGTAACACCTGTGATACAGGATGGTGCACCGTCATTATCGCAGAATATCTGTGCATTTTCAGGATCAGCAAGATAAGAAAGGAATCTATATGCTGCATCTTTTTCCTTATCACTTGCCTGTGCAGATACACAAATTGCAGCATCAATACCGGATAAGCACTTAGTATCATCATAAGTATCATTTGGAAGTGGGAATACACCAATTTCCAGATTCGGGTTAATAGACTGGATAGTTCCTCTCGCATAAGAACCTGTAATCGTCATTGCATATTCACCATTTACAAAGTTTTCGTAACATGTTGTATCAGAAAGTGCCAGTGCATCTTCATTCGCATAGGAAAGAAGTGTGTTCATCTTTTCAAATACATTTTTAAATTCTTCGTCTCCTTCAATTTTTGCCTCTCCGGAAACAACTTTTCCGATAGTTTCCACACCATCCGGTGCCCATGCAACAGTTGCTGCCTGGAACAGATGTCCTACACGTGCCGGATCTTTTCCATGCATTCCAACAGGAGTAATTCCTGCCTCTTTTAACTTATCACATACTGCAGTAAACTCTTCCCATGTAGTCGGGATTTCTAATCCATTATCTTCAAAGGTCTTTTTGTTATAGTAAACTCCAATATAGTTTCGGCTGTAAGGAAGCGCATAATATCCACCATCTTCCTGTTTTGTCATTTCCAGTGCGGATTCATTGACGTTTTTCAGGAAATCCTGATCAGAAAGATCCTGTACATATCCATTGGCAACTTTCTGTTTAAACTGTGTCTGTGTTGGAAAATCGGAAAAAATCACCGGAATATCACCAGAAGAAATTCTGGATGTAAGAACTGTTCCTGCATCCGGAACTGTATTCATTTCAATCTCTATATCTGAATTTTCTTTATTGAACTTATCAATAATCTCCTTATATCCCTTTTGAGGTCCTTCTTCTCCCTTCTGCTGAAAGAATTCAATTTTTAATGGTTCATCTGCCATTGCTGCTGTTGCAGGTAACATACATGCTGTCATTGCCATTGTTGCACAAAGTAATGCTGCCAAACTCTTCTTACCCATAATATATTTCTCCTTTTACTTTTTATTTCTTGTATGCATGTGCCGCTTCCACTGCTGTTTTAATCAGATCAAGGCTGATATTTTCGCCCTGAATCGTACAGTCAGCTCCAATCATAATTCCTTTTGTTCCAAACGCGTCCAAAATTCCTTTTACTTCTTCTAGGATTGCATCTTCAGAGCCATTCAATACATTACCCTTATTATTCATTCCACCAAGAATCGCGCTGCTGTAAAGTTTACGTCCCTGCTCCAGACTGAAATGATTATCTTTCACTGACCAATTAATCAAATCAGCCGGATAATTCTTAAACCATTCTACATGTGTTTCAAACTGATATTCCGGTTCACCACAAATATGAAGAATATTATATTTCTCTGGCATTTCCTCTGCTACTTTTAAAATCTGAAGATCATATGGGCGCACAAGTTCTTCCCATTCATTTTTTTCAAATCTTCCGATTTCACCAAACTGTGCAGAATAATATATGCCATCTGCTCCTGCCTCCAGATATCCCTTTGTCCACTCTTCCAATGCATCTGCAATAATCTTAACACCAGCCACAACTGCCTCTGGAGCTTCTTTACTGTATTTCATCAGAACATCATCACCAAAAATCATAGATGCAGCTTTAAAAGGTCCAAACATTGTCTGGAAGATCAAAACATCTTTACCTGCTTCTTTTCTTATTCCTCTTATGATCTCTGCCATTTTTGCAAATTCTTCAGAGTCTGTTCCTTTTACCTGGATATGGTACCAGTCATCCGCGCAGGTTATCTTTCCAGAAATCGGATATGGGTAATCCTGCATAATTTTAATAATATCCATATCTGTAGTTCTGAATAATTTCATATGCTCGTCAATCATCTGCTGCACTGTATAATCTGATTTATAATGAAACCAGAATCCAGCCGGAATCATATCCACCTGCTCTTTTTTCATTACTGCCAGTACACGCTCTTTCTTTGTCATCTTTCTCTAACCTCCTGAATTTTCTACTGTCTTCTGCTTTGCAAAGTTCCCTGACCGTTAAAAACAGTATAATAAACTTCTTTTCAAAAAAATAGAAAGATTGTTTTATAAAAATAGAAAATTTCTTAGGATATTTTCTATTTTTTCCAAAAAATACATGCTATAATTCTTTAAAAATATTCTATCACAAATATCTGGAGGTTTTTATGAAAAAAATACATCAATTGTCTTTTCGTATGCAGATTTTTCTGTCATCACTTATTCTCGTTATTTTTCCAACGGTTCTTCTAAGCACAATAAATGCCATTTCAAAAACCAGTACAATCACTTCAGAATATAATACTTCTACTGCAGCAACACTGACGCAAATGAACCAGTCTCTTGATACACTTCTTGAAAATGCACTAAAAATAGCGGATACTCCTCTTCTCAACGATGACGCACGCAAAGCCATGATAACTAATTACGAAAAAGATTATCTGTCATATGCTCAGGATTTCAATGTTTTTCGAAATTTAATGCGCCAGACAAATCAATTGAACAGTTCTATGCTTACCGTCTATTTTCAAAATAGATACGGTTACTCTTTTGAATATAATGTAAAGACAGCGCAGCAGCGTCATACAATTGAATCTAATATGGAAAAATGGAAAAAAATAGCTGAAACTTCTAAAAACCGGACATATTTTGCACCTCTGCAGACAGATTCCAGTACCGGACACAGTATTCTTCCAATGGTCAAAATTTTACTGGATAGATACGATTACCGGGAAACAGGACTATGTTATGCAGAAATAGATTTTACTCCAATTATGGAAATCCTATCTTCATCCTGTGAAACACAAAATACACTTTTAATCTATAATGCAGATAACAAACTTACATGCACAATTAATCTTGCATCTTTTTCAGAAGCAGATATATCTTCCTCTGTTTTGTCCAAACTTGAAGACTTCAGCAATACTCTAACTTCACAGGATGCAATCGGTCAAAGTACTCTTAAGACATCTCTGGGGCAGTTTGTAATTAATGGATGCATTAATAATACTACCCAGTGGCATATTGTTCAGATCATAAGCAACGAAAAAATCGCTCATACTTTTCATGACACTATCATCAGTTACCTGGGAATTTTCCTGTTCTGCGCATTGCTTGGACTTATCCTGGCAATTTTCCTGTCCAGAATACTTACCCGTCCGGTTTCCAATCTATGTCATGAAATCGATATTCTGGATCCTTCCGATGGAACACAGATTGATCTGAAATCCTGCGGTTCCAACCAGGAATTGCGCAAACTGATTGACAGCTTTAACGGAATGAGCCAGCGTCTCTTTCTGATCCTGAAACAAAATTATGAAATTCAGATTGCTGAACAACAAATGCGGGTTCAAATGCTGCAATTTCAGATAAATCATCATTTTCTTCATAATACTTTAAATGTTATCAAGTCACTTGCTGAAATTCATGATGTACCTGAAATCGAAACCATTGCTACTTGTATGTCTGAACTTGTACGGTATAATCTGGAAAAATTTCCTGTTGCAACTCTTCAGGAAGAACTCCAGCAGGTTCAGCGCTATATGACTATCCAGAACATACGCTTTCCCGGAAAA
>NZ_JAJDMI010000232.1:0-255 GCF_020593505.1 Blautia sp. DFI.3.45 | reverse complement strand
CACGACCTTCCAATGATTTGACGGATTGTCCGTCTACAGAACTCTGGATGGATGTCTGAGAGAAGAACTTACCACCCTTCTGGAAGTCGAACATGACAGAGAAGGAGAAATTACCCAAACGGAACACGGTGTTCCAGCCACCTCGCCAGTCAGCTTGTACACAGCCTAAATATTCATAGTCCTGTCCTTCTTTCGGCGACCCGTCGAGCTGACAAAGAATGTATCCTTCGGCATCGCGCTTAAATGTCTTCGCAT
>NZ_JAJDMI010000231.1:0-256 GCF_020593505.1 Blautia sp. DFI.3.45 | reverse complement strand
GAACTGGCGAACTGACACCGAAATGATACCGAAACACGACAATCTGATAGGGGGATAGCCTACCCTATCGCTGATACTTCGGGAGATTTTAGGCGGCTCTATGGCTGTAATTTTGCCGAAAATCGCCCCGAAACCATACACTAAAACGGGAGGAAACACAATATGCCGAGAATGAGTAAAAAGAGGAAATATGAGCTTTCCTTTTACCTCAATGACCGGGGGCGTGTCACTTACAACGAATTATGCCGGAAATGCC
>NZ_JAJDMI010000230.1:0-257 GCF_020593505.1 Blautia sp. DFI.3.45 | reverse complement strand
TAAATATATTAAATATTAATATATTTATTATTATTATTACTTCTATGGAAACTTTATATTTTAGATATTTTTATTATTATTATTATTAATTTATAATGTTATATTTTTGATTTATAAATATATAAGTCCCGGTTTCTTACGAAACCGGGACCTCGGAGACGTAATAGGGGGAGGGGGTGGGTGATAATAACCAGAATATTAAATATATATAGAGCACACATTAGTTAATATTTTATAATATAATTAATTAAATTATT
>NZ_JAJDMI010000028.1:0-48564 GCF_020593505.1 Blautia sp. DFI.3.45 | reverse complement strand
CAATCTGGAATGAATTTTGGCTACGTTACTGTGAACGGAGTGAACAGTAACGAAATAAGATTAAAACTCTTTACTTCTAAATTTTCATTCTATATAATGGGAGTGTTGTGTGATATAACTGTTTTTACAGCAATTTGGCAGGATAAGAACTGTTATAGTGAAGGAAAACGTTATGAAACGGGCTATAGTAATCTTTTTAAATGGATTATCGAAGAGGATTATGATAAAAGTTGCCTGAAGATGATGAACAAAAGGAGAATACGATAATGGGTGGAATTTTTGGAGTAGCATCAAAGTCCAGTTGCATTCTGGACCTTTTCTTCGGAATTGATTATCATTCCCATCTGGGAACACGCAGAGGCGGAATGGCAGTGTATGATAAGAAACGTGGTTTTGACCGCGTGATTCATAACATTGAAAATGCGCCGTTCAGGACCAAATTTGATGGTGACATTGGTGAGATGGAGGGAAATCTGGGAATCGGATGTATTTCAGATAATGAACCTCAGCCTCTTCTGGTGCGCTCTCATCTTGGCAACTTTGCAATTACCACAGTTGGAAAGATCAATAACATGGATGAACTGATTGCCAACTGTTTTAAAAACGGATGCACTCATTTTCTGGAAATGAGTGGAGGAAGCGTAAATCCCACAGAAATGGTAGCTGCACTGATCAATCAGAAAGACAACATGATTGAGGGAATCCGTTATGCGCAGGAAGTGATAGAAGGTTCCATGACCATGCTGATCCTGACACCAAAGGGGATTCTGGCAGCACGTGACCGTCTGGGAAGGACTCCACTGATCGTGGGAAAGAAAGAAGATGCCTGTTGTGTATCTTTTGAGAGCTTTGCATACCTGAATCTTGGATATGAAGACCTGAAAGAACTGGGCCCCGGAGAAATTGTTGCTGTGACTCCGGACGGTGTGGAAACCCTGCAGAAACCAGGGGAAGAGATGCGAATCTGTTCTTTCCTCTGGGTATATTACGGATATCCTACTTCGGCATACGAGGGTGTGAATGTAGAAGAAATGCGTTATCATTGCGGTGATATGCTGGCCAGGAGAGACAGGGGAGAAGTAAATCCCGATATTGTAGCCGGTGTTCCGGATTCCGGTATTGCCCATGCAATCGGATATGCGAACCAGTCCGGTGTGCCTTTTGCTCGTCCGTTTATCAAATATACACCAACCTGGCCAAGATCATTTATGCCTACACAGCAGAGTCAGAGAAATCTTATCGCAAGAATGAAGCTGATTCCTGTACATCGCCTGATCAAGGATAAGAGTCTTCTGATGATCGATGATTCTATTGTACGTGGAACACAGTTAAGAGAAACGACGGAATTTCTTTACAGAAATGGTGCAAAAGAAGTACATATCCGTCCTGCGTGTCCGCCTTTACTTTATGGATGCAAATATTTGAATTTCTCACGTTCAAAATCAGAGATGGATCTGATCACAAGACGTGTGATCGCCAAACGCGAGGGAGAGAATGTCAGTGATAAAGTCCTGGCAGACTATGCAGATCCAAATTCAACAAATTATAAAGAAATGCTGGAAGAAATCCGTAAGGAGCTGAATTTCACATCACTGAAATTCCACAGACTTGATGATCTGAAAGCTTCCATTGGAATTTCACCATGTAAACTCTGTACCTATTGCTGGGATGGAAAAGAATAAGTAACGAACAAGAAACAGAAGAGGAGATGCAGATTTGTCGATAACAAACAATGGGAAACAGAAACGGAATAAAAAGAAAAAAAGACTTATAAAACTTCTGATAATTGTAATTATCCTGTTTATCCTGCTTATGCTGGCAGATACTCTGCTGCTCCAACACAGAAAGAACGTGGACAGAGAACAGAGAAAAGCAGAAGCAATCGCGGCACTGGAAAGAGTTCCCACTGTAACACCGACACCTGCAGCTACACCCACACCTACCCCAACGCCGATTCCTACGGTAACACCAACACCTGTACTGGAAAGGGCATATGTTTTTAACCCGGAGGACTATCTGGGAACCTGGCGCAGTGAGAATGGCAGGGTTAAGATCAAAATTAAGAAACTCAGTCAGAAGTCGGTTACATTCACTTATTGGCAGACAAATAAGAAAAAGACAGCTTCCTGTAAGGCAAAAGTAAAGAAATCCGTAGCAGGAAACGCAACCAGATTCTCGTTTACAGACTCGCTGGGAAATGTAGCAAAGGGTTATCTTACCTTTGATAATGGTCGTCTTTATGTGAATATTAAGACAAAAACAAAAGCGGAGGGTGCAAAAGTCCATCCTTCTGTGGATACTGTTATGATAAAAGAATAAAAGATACAAAAAATATAAAAGGATTCAGTAACATAAACAGTTACAGGAATCCTTTTATATTAAAAAAAGTGATTTTACTTATTTATTCATCTCTTTTTTATCAGTGCGTCCTACCAGATAATCAACACTTATATCGTAATAATTTGCCAGTCTGATAAGCATTTCAACCGGGATATTGCGTGAACCTGTCTCATAGTGAGAGTAGGAACGCTGGCTGATGTGAAGAATTTCGCTGAGCTGTTTCTGTGACATGTCAGCATCTGTACGTAAATCCTGAATACGCTGAAATTTCATATAGTTCACCTCTCTGTTTTGTAGTGTACTCCCAAACATGATCTGTGAAAAGCCTTCGCAGATTATGTACTGAAAAAAGTATAAAACAGAACAAAATGAACGGTTGCAAAACAGAGCAAAATGGTCTATTATAAAAATAATCTTTTTTCTAATCTGATTTCTGAAATAATTTCCAATACAATTTAAGTGATGTAACTATTCAGTCGTCCGCTGTTTGGCGAGACATACAAGCCAAAATTCCATTGCCGCAGGCAATCTGGAATGAATTTTGGCTACGTTACTGTGAACGGAGTGAACAGTAACGAATTGTTATATATTTTTTGGTGAGCATAAATATCGGGGGAGATTTATGCCGGAAGAAAGGAGTTTATATTTGTTTGCAAGTGTATTATCAGCTGCAATTTTTGGGGTGGAAGTATGCCCTGTGCAGGTAGAAGCTGATGTAAGTAACGGACTTCCTTCCTTTATCATGGTAGGATTTCCTTCTGCGCAGGTAAAGGAAGCGCAGGAACGGGTACGCACAGCACTCAAGAATAATGGTTATCAGTTTCCACCAAAGAGAATTACCGTCAATTTTGCTCCTGCAGACATGAAGAAAGAGGGCGCCGGTTTTGATGTACCGGTGGCAGCAGCAGTGTTGGCTGCTTTTGAGATGATCAGCCCTCAGGTTGTCAGCAGAGTTATGATGGCAGGGGAGATCGGTCTGGACGGAGAAATCCATGGGATATCCGGAATCCTGCCGATTGTGTTGTGTGCAAGAAGTTTGGGCAGTCGTTTTTGCGTAGTTCCCTATGAGAATCTGAAAGAAGGAAGACTGATCAGGGATGTGCCGGTAGCAGGAGTAAAAAATTTATGGGAACTGGTCGAGTGTCTTAAGAATCCGGAACCCTATCTGAAGAGGGAAATACAGGAAGAAATTCCTTCTATTATAAATACAGATATGGGAATGGATTTTTCAGACATTGAAGGACAGGAAGGAGCAAAAAGAGCGGCGGAAATTGCAGTAAGCGGATTTCACAATCTTCTCCTTATCGGACCTCCGGGAACGGGCAAAACCATGCTTGCCAGAAGACTGCCGACGATCATGCCTGGGCTTGGTTTTGAAGAAAAGCTGGAGCTTACCAGAATTTACAGTATTGCAGGACTTCTTTCAAGAGAACATCCTCTGATCGATGAGCGACCATTTCGCAGCCCTCATCATACAAGTACTCCGCAGGCAATTGCAGGAGGCGGGCGTAATCCCAGACCCGGCGAAATCACTCTTGCGCATAAAGGTGTACTCTTTCTGGATGAAATGCCGGAATTTTCCAGAGCAAGTCTGGAACTTCTGCGACAGCCCATGGAGGATAAAGTGATCCAGATAGCCAGAGCAAGCGGAACTTATAACTTTCCGGCGGATTTTATGTTATGTGCAGCGATGAATCCCTGTCCCTGCGGTTATTATCCGGATTTAAACAGATGCACCTGTACAGCAGGTGAGATCACACATTATATGGGAAAGATCAGTCGCCCTCTTCTGGACAGAATTGATATCAGCACTGAGGTACCGCCGGTTTCTTTTTCACAGCTTCACTGTGGAAGAAAGGGAGAAAATTCCGCTGCTATCAGAAAAAGAGTGGAAAAAGTACAGAAGATCCAGGAAGAACGGTATAAAGATGAGAAAATAAATTTTAACGGGCAGCTGAAGAGCAGTCTGATCGATAAATTCTGCCCTCTTACAGACAGCGCATCCCGACTTCTGGCAAGAGCTTTTGAAAAAATCGCATTCAGTGCCAGATCCTATCACAGGATCCTGAAGGTAGCCAGAACAATTGCGGATATGGAAGGGGAAGAAATGATTGCCGGTCATCATATCGGAGAAGCACTTTCGTACAGGGCATTTGACAAAGATTCTGTCATAAAATAAAGGTCAGTGAGGTATTTTATATGGAAAGAACTGATGTGAAAAATAATCATACAGAAGAATACAGTACAGGTCAGATACGATGTATTGAGAAATCAGATCCGGAATATCCTCAGATAATGAAGCAGTATTCCTCCATGCCGGCAAAGCTTTATGTAAAAGGCAGACTTCCTGATCCTAAGAGAAGAACGGTGGCAGTGATCGGTGCCAGAATGTGCAGTCCTTATGGAAGGATGCAGGCATTCCGGTATGCGAAAGCGTTAAGTGTAGCTGGAGTCCAGATTATCAGCGGTATGGCACTTGGCATTGATTCAGAAGGACATAAAGGCGCACTGGAAGGAAAGATGCCTACATTTGCGGTGCTTGGAAGTGGTGTTGATGTATGCTATCCGAAATCTAACAGAAAACTCTATGAGAGGATCTTATGGGAAAATGGCGGGATCATCAGTGAATGTCCACTGGGTTCAGGACCTGTTTCCTGGCATTTCCCGGCGCGAAACCGGATCATCAGTGCTTTGTCAGACGCGGTTCTGGTAGTGGAAGCAAAAGAAAACAGCGGTTCGCTGATCACTGCGGGATTTGCACTGGAACAGGGAAAGATGGTCTATGCGATTCCGGGGGCAGTGACAGATGAACTCAGCAGAGGCTGCCATAAGCTGATCTACGACGGCGCAGGGATTGCATACTGTCCGGAAATTATGCTGGAAGAACTTGGAATTTCGATGGAAAAAGTAACACAAAACGGTGAAAAAAACAACTTGGGACTTGCAAGAGATTTGAATATGGTGTATAGTTGTCTCGATTTACGACCAAAAAATCCCGACTACATTGTGAGAAAAACAGGCTTTTCCCCGGCACAGGTAAGCAACTGTCTTGTGGAACTGACACTGCGGGGGCTCATAAGAGAGAGCGGGAGACATTATTATGTAAAAGACAGTTGACGATTTATGATTATTGTGCTTCACGTTTCTGCGGCGCAGGGCGATTTTCATATGTAACAATATCGCTGTCAGGCAATGTGCCCGTTCAGGGACACTGTGAAGAATAACAGATTACGACTAGGAGAGGTAGCATGGCGAAATATCTGGTGATAGTAGAATCACCTGCAAAAGTGAAAACAATAAAGAAATTTCTCGGTGCGAATTACGATGTGGAAGCTTCTAACGGACATGTCCGTGATTTCCCGAAGAGTCAGTTCGGAATTGATGTTGAGCATGATTTTGAACCCAAATATATAACGATCAGAGGAAAGGGAGAACTGCTTGCAAAGCTTCGCAAGGCTGCAAAGAAAGCAGATAAGATTTATCTTGCAACTGACCCTGACCGCGAGGGAGAGGCAATTTCCTGGCATCTGATGCAGGCATTAAAAGAAGATCCGAAGAAGATGCACAGGATTACCTTTAACGAGATTACCAAGACAGCAGTAAAATCATCAATCAAACAGGCCAGAGACCTGGATATGGATCTGGTAGATGCACAGCAGGCAAGACGTATGCTTGACCGTATGGTAGGTTATACCATCAGCCCGCTTCTCTGGGCAAAAGTCAAGAGAGGCTTAAGTGCGGGGCGCGTACAGTCTGTTGCGCTTCGTATCATCTGTGACAGAGAAGATGAGATCAATGCGTTTATTCCGGAAGAATACTGGAGCCTGGAGGGAGATTTTCAGGTGAAGGGTGAGAAGAAACCGTTGCAGGCGAAGTTTTATGGAACAGATAAAAAGATGGATATCCACAGCAAAGAGGAAATGGATAAACTTCTGGCCTCTCTGAAAGATAAAGAATATGAGATCAATGAAGTAAAGAAAGGCGAGAGGATCAAGAATGCACCGCTTCCCTTTACTACAAGTACCTTACAGCAGGAAGCAGCCAAGACCTTAAACTTTTCCACACAGAAGACAATGCGTCTGGCACAGCAGCTGTATGAAGGAATTGATATCAAAGGAAATGGAACGGTAGGTGTGATTTCTTATCTGCGTACAGATTCCACCCGAATCTCGGAGGAAGCAGATGCTGCTGCAAGAGAATATATCACTGCTCAGTACGGAGAGGATTATGTTTCAAAGTCTGAGAAAGCTGTGAAAAAGGGACAGAAGATCCAGGATGCTCACGAAGCGATCCGTCCTACAGACATCAGCCGTACACCGGCTGTACTGAAGGAATCTCTTTCAAGAGATCAGTTCAGACTGTATCAGCTTATCTGGAGACGTTTTGCGGCCAGCAGAATGGCTCCTGCAAAATACGAAACAACATCTGTAAAGATTGGTGCAGACCAGTATATTTTTACAGTCTCTGCCTCCAAGATCATATTTGACGGATTTATGTCTGTATACACAGATGAAGAGGACCAGAAAAAAGGAAATGTTCTGAATCAGAGTCTTGAAAGAGGAATGAAGCTTAGTCTTAAGGAACTGAAACCAGAACAGCATTTCACGCAGCCGCCTGCACATTATACAGAGGCATCTCTGGTCAAGACTATGGAAGAACTGGGGATCGGACGTCCAAGTACCTATGCGCCGACGATCACAACGATCATCAGCCGCCGTTATGTTGCAAAAGAACAGAAGAACTTGTATGTTACAGAGTTGGGGGAAGTTGTCAATAATATTATGAAACAGGCTTTCCCGAGTATTGTAGATGTAAACTTCACTGCGACTATGGAAGGGCTTCTGGACTGTGTGGCAGCAGGAACTGTAAAGTGGAAGACAGTAGTAAGCAACTTCTATCCGGATCTGAAGAAGGATGTAGATGCTGCAGAGGAAGAACTTGAAAAGGTTGATATTCAGGATGAAGTGACAGATGTGATCTGCGAAAACTGTGGCAGACATATGGTGATCAAATATGGTCCTCATGGACGATTCCTTGCATGTCCGGGATTTCCGGAATGCAAAAATACCAAACCATATTTTGAGAAGATCGGGGTGGCATGTCCGAAATGTGGAAAAGAGATTGTGCTTAAGAAAACCAAAAAAGGACGTAAGTACTACGGGTGTGAGGATAATCCGGATTGTGATTTCATGTCCTGGCAGAAGCCATCAGCAAAGAAATGCCCGAAATGTGGAAGCTATATGGTGGAAAAGGGGAATAAGCTTGTCTGCAGCCAGGAGACATGTGGATATGTAGAGGCAAAGGACGAGAAAGAATAATAACGGATTGTAAATGTTATAAATGGGACTGTTGCAGCAGTTGAAAATGAATTTCATTAATGCAACAGTTCCGTTTTTTGTCTTACAGTCAGTGACTTTCTGACTTTTTGTCTTCAATCCTTTGAACTTTTGATGATGATATTTATTGAATAATATTATAAAAGGAATCTATTTTCAGAAAAGCAAAAATAAATAAAAAAATAGTAAAATTTGTCTTGTAATTTGACTTTAAAACGTGTAAAATCAAAGTATCAGTAATGTTAATGACCATGTGTGTCTGAATCTTCCTTGCGAGCAAAAGAAAGTGACTGCTCATTTATGAAATAATGACAGAAAGATTTCGGATATGTACAGGGTGAAAGGAGGACAATATGAGTGTTCAGCTGCTGGATAGAACAAGAAAAATTAATAAACTTCTGCATAACAGCAGTTCCAGCAAAGTGGTATTTAATGACATCTGTCAGGTTCTGATGGAGACACTGAGTTCCAACATTCTGGTTCTCAGTAAAAAAGGAAAGGTTCTGGGTGTCAGTTTATGCCCGGGAGTAGAGGAGATCACTGAACTGATCGAGGACAAGGTTGGCGGATATGTAGATTCCCTGTTAAACGAGAGATTTCTGGGTGTCCTGTCAACAAAAGAGAATGTAAATCTTCAGACACTGGGATTTGAACATGTATCAAGCAGTTATCAGGGAATCATTAATCCGATAGATATTGCAGGGGAACGACTGGGTACTGTATTTATGTATCGTTATGAGAAACCATATGACATTGAAGATATTATTGTCAGTGAATATGGAACAACCGTTGTAGGGCTTGAGATGATGAGAGCGGTTCATGAAGAGAATGCTGAGGAGGACAGAAAGCAGCAGGTAGTGAAATCTGCGTTTAATACTTTATCTTTCTCCGAACTGGAGGCGATCATCCATATTTTTGATGAACTTGACGGAGATGAGGGAATCCTGGTTGCAAGTAAGATCGCAGACCGCGTGGGAATCACCAGATCTGTTATCGTAAACGCTTTGAGGAAGTTTGAAAGTGCCGGTGTGATCGAATCCAGATCTTCCGGTATGAAAGGAACCTACATTAAAGTGCTGAATGAAGTCATCTTTGATGAACTGGAAGAGATTAAAGCTCAGAGAAATAAGAAATCCTGATATAGAAGCTTCCATAAATAATGAATGCAAGAAGGCTGTCTGCTGTATGGTGGACGGTCTTTTTATTTTATGTTAAAGAAAATTACTCCGTAATATGCTTATAACATAATAAAGCTCTCCGGACTTGTTATGACAAAATTATTTGTAAATTAAGAAAACAAAAGAAAAAAAGAGTATATATAAGTAAAAAAGAGAATATAGATTATTTTATAATGATAAAAGCACTTGCGAAATCGACTCATTTTCAATAATATAAGGACAGTGATTAGCACTCGAAGTAAATGAGTGCTAGCAAAAATCGGCAGAATCAGACAGAGTGCCGAAATAGTTACCGGATATTTTGCGATAACGAAAAGAGTACGGTAACAGGAAAGCTTTAGTTGGAGAATAAAGGAGGATATAGATCATGACATTAGTACCTTTAGGTGACAGAGTTGTATTAAAACAGGTTGAAGCAGAAGAAACAACAAAATCCGGAATCGTTCTTCCGGGACAGGCACAGGAGAAACCACAGCAGGCAGAAGTTGTAGCTGTAGGACCTGGCGGAGTTGTTGACGGCAAAGAAGTAAAAATGGAAGTAGCTGTAGGTGATAAAGTTATCTACTCCAAATATTCAGGAACAGAAGTAAAGATGGATGGCACAGAATACATTATCGTAAAACAGAATGATATTCTTGCAATTGTTAAATAAGCAATATCAAAATAGAAAACATAAATGAAGATACTTATAAGATAATATTTACAGGATGTAACATGAAATACCGGCTAAGTATCAGAAAAAATTCATAGAGATCAAAATTTGAATCAGGAGGTCATATTATCATGGCAAAAGAAATTAAATTCGGCGCAGAAGCCAGAGCAGCTCTTGAAGCTGGTGTAAATAAATTAGCTGATACAGTAAGAGTAACATTAGGACCGAAAGGAAGAAACGTAGTTCTTGACAAACCATACGGTGCTCCGCTTATTACAAACGACGGTGTTACAATCGCAAAAGAAATTGAACTGGAAGATGGATTTGAAAACATGGGCGCACAGCTGATCAAAGAAGTTGCTTCCAAAACAAACGATGTAGCAGGTGATGGTACAACAACAGCTACTGTTCTTGCACAGGCTATGGTTCACGAAGGAATGAGAAACCTGGCAGCAGGCGCTAACCCGATCATCCTCAGAAAAGGAATGAAGAAAGCTACAGATGTAGCTGTAGAAGCAATCAAGAACATGAGCCAGACAATCAGCGGCAAGAAACAGATCGCAAACGTTGCATCTATTTCCGCAAGCGATGAGACTGTTGGACAGTTAGTAGCAGATGCTATGGAAAAAGTTTCCAAAGATGGCGTTATCACAGTAGAAGAATCCAAGACAATGCACACAGAACTTGACCTTGTAGAAGGTATGCAGTTCGATCGTGGATATGTATCCGCATATATGTCAACAGATATGGAAAAAATGGAAGCAAATCTGGAAGATCCATATATCCTGATCACAGACAAGAAGATCAGCAACATCCAGGAAATCCTTCCATTACTGGAGCAGATCGTAAAAGTTGGTGCGAAACTTCTTATCATTGCTGAAGATGTAGAGGGTGAAGCTCTTACAACTCTGATCGTAAACAAATTAAGAGGAACCTTCCAGGTAGTAGCTGTCAAAGCTCCGGGATATGGTGACAGAAGAAAAGAAATGCTTCAGGATATCGCAATCCTTACAGGCGGCCAGGTAATCTCCGAAGAAGTTGGTCTGGAACTGAAAGACGCAACTATGGAGCAGTTAGGACGTGCAAAATCTGTTAAAGTTGCAAAAGAGAACACAGTTATCGTTGACGGTATGGGTGACAAAGATGCAATCGCAAACCGTGTTGCTCAGATCCGTGGACAGATTGAAGAAACAAAATCTGAATTTGATAAAGAAAAATTACAGGAAAGACTTGCAAAACTGGCTGGCGGCGTAGCTGTTATCCGTGTTGGTGCTTCCACTGAGACAGAAATGAAAGAAGCTAAGCTTCGTCTGGAAGATGCTCTTGCAGCTACAAGAGCAGCAGTAGAAGAAGGTATCATCGCAGGTGGCGGATCTGCTTACATCCACGCATCCAAAGAAGTTGCAAAACTTGCAGCAACTCTGGAAGGTGACGAGAAGACAGGTGCAAATATCATCCTGAAAGCTCTGGAAGCTCCTCTGTTCCGTATTTCTGCAAATGCAGGACTTGAAGGTTCCGTAATCATCAACAAAGTAAGAGAATCCGAACCGGGAATCGGCTTTGATGCTTTGAACGAAAGATATGTAGATATGGTAAGCGAAGGTATCCTTGATCCTGCAAAGGTTACAAGAAGTGCTCTTCAGAATGCTACAAGCGTTGCGTCTACATTACTTACAACAGAATCTGCTGTTGCAATTATCAAAGAAGACACACCTGCACCGGCTGCTAACCCGGGAATGGGAATGATGTAATTTTTAATAAACGATAAAATTATACTGCAGTATGCTCAGATAAAAATAGTATGTTACTGTTCATTCCGTTCACAGTAACATAGCCAAAATTCATTCCAGATTGCCTGCGGCAATGGAATTTTGGCTTGTATGTCTCGGGATTTTGGCATATTCATGCCAAAACACCTCGCGGAACAGTGGTGTGTGAACAGTAACAATAGTACATAGTACAGGTGGAATATGTGAAACGGAACCGTCGTCATAGACGATGGTTCCGTTTTGTGATATAATGCAGAAAAACAGCATGATGAATAAAATATAATTGTTAAATATGCTGTGCAAAAAAAGCTGTTTTCAACAGCTGAACAAATGAAAAGGAGACGAAACAATGGGCGACTTGTATTCAGAATTACTGGTAAAGAAAGATAAGACGGCTAAAGACAGCCTGCTCAAATACGGTCTGATCGTTTTGACAGTGCTGGCAGTATTTGCCGGACTTATCATCACACCGCTGGCACTGATCATTGCCGTAGCGCTTGGAATTGCATGCTATTTTGTAATCCCGAAAACAGATGTAGAATATGAATATCTGTTTATCAATGGCGATTTTGACATCGACATGATCATGTCAAAGACAAAAAGAAAGAAAGTAAAGAGCTTCAAATTATCAGAAGCAGATCTGGCAGCACCGCTGGATTCCCACAGAATGGACTATTACAACGGAAACCAGAACATGAAAGTACTGGACTTTTCATCAGGAAATCCAGAGCATAAACGCTTTGGTGTTATCACAAGACTGGACGGAAATTTATGCAAGATCATCCTGGAACCGGATGAGGCACTTGCACAGGCTATGAAAAATTCAGCACCGAGCAAAGTTTTTTTGGATTGACATAGAATCTGATTTTTGTTACACTTGTTGAAAATAAAAGGACCAGTTGCTGGTTCCTTTTTACATTACAATAGTAATTTAATTTCATATACGCAAGGGAGGAAATGCAATGGGTACTATCATTGGTGAAGGCATTACTTTTGATGACGTGCTGTTAGTTCCGGCATATTCAAAGGTAATTCCGAATCAGGTAGATGTCACAACTTACTTAACAAAGAAGGTTAAACTGAACATTCCTATGATGAGTGCAGGAATGGATACAGTAACCGAGCATCGCATGGCGATCGCTATGGCGAGACAGGGTGGTATTGGTATTATTCATAAGAATATGTCCATTGAAGCGCAGGCAGAAGAGGTAGACAAGGTAAAACGTTCTGAGAACGGTGTTATCACAGATCCTTTCTATTTATCTCCTGAACATACACTTAAGGACGCAGATGAGTTAATGGCAAAGTTCCGTATCTCCGGTGTGCCGATCACAGAGGGCAGAAAACTGGTCGGAATCATTACTAATCGTGATCTGAAATTTGAGACAGATTTCAGCAAGAAGATTAAAGAGTGCATGACTTCTGAGGGACTGATTACAGCCAAAGAGGGAATTACACTGGAAGATGCCAAGAAGATTCTGGCAAAATCACGTAAAGAGAAATTACCCATTGTAGATGATGACTTTAACTTAAAAGGCTTAATTACTATTAAAGATATTGAGAAACAGATCAAATATCCTCTGGCTGCAAAGGATGAGCAGGGACGTCTTCTCTGCGGTGCTGCGGTAGGAATCACTGCTAATGTACTTGCACGTGTTGATGCACTTGTAAAGGCATCTGTAGATGTGATCGTAATTGATTCTGCACATGGACATTCAGAGAACATTCTGAAGGCTGTACGCGAGATCAAGGCAGCATATCCGGAACTGCAGGTAATCGCAGGTAACGTAGCAACAGGTGCTGCGACAAAGGCTCTGATCGAGGCCGGTGTAGATGCAGTTAAGGTTGGTATCGGACCTGGATCTATCTGTACCACACGAGTTGTTGCAGGTATCGGTGTTCCGCAGATCACTGCTGTTATGGACTGCTACGAAGCTGCAAAAGAATACGGAATCCCGATCATTGCAGACGGTGGTATCAAATATTCCGGAGATGTCACAAAGGCAATCGCAGCCGGTGCGAATGTCTGCATGATGGGAAGCATGTTTGCAGGATGCGACGAGAGCCCGGGAACATTCGAACTGTATCAGGGCAGAAAATATAAAGTATACCGCGGTATGGGATCTATCGCAGCTATGGAGAACGGAAGTAAAGACCGTTACTTCCAGGAGAATGCGAAGAAACTTGTTCCGGAAGGCGTAGAAGGACGTGTTGCTTACAAAGGACATGTTGAGGATACTGTATTCCAGCTCATGGGCGGTCTCCGTTCCGGTATGGGATATTGTGGAGCAGAAACTATTGAGAAGCTTAAAGAAACAGGCAGATTCATCAAGATTTCTGCTGCATCTCTTAAGGAATCTCATCCACATGATATTCATATCACAAAAGAAGCTCCGAACTATAGCGTAGATGACAAATAATAAATTTCAGGTGTAATATATGCCCCGGCTGGCTGCTGATGGAAAGAAATAAGATTTCCAGGCATGCCGGCCGGGGTATTTTTGGCAGGGAGTAAAATCCCGTAAGAGAAGGTAAAAATGCAAAAGCATACAAACAAAAAGAAAAAAACAGATACCAGAACAGGGAAAACTGCAGTAAAAAAGAAAAACAGCAGGTCGAAAAGACGAAAGAGCAGCAGAGTAAGGCAGAGAAATCAGAGAATTCTTATGAGCCTTATGCTGCTCGTGATCATAGTTCTGATCGGGTGGATCATAATAAATCGGGCCAGTGAAAATGGATGGAGTATTGGGGACTTTTTACATAATTCTGACACGATGATTTCTGATGCGGAACAGTCAGGAACAGATAATGCGGATTCTTCAGGCGGACCGGAACAATGGCAAAAAGAAGGGGCGCCGTACATAGATGTGGAACTGCTGACACCGAATGAATATTCCAGACCGCAGATTCCTATTGAGAGTGTACAGTATATTGCCATTCATTATACTGCAAATCCGGGGGCAACAGCCATTGCAAACAGGAACTACTTTGAGAATCTGGCGACTACTCATGACACAAAGGTGAGCAGTCATTTTGTAGTGGGGCTGGATGGGGAAGTGGTGCAGTGTATTCCTACGTCAGAGATGTCCTATGCGACGAACTCACGTAATGTAGATACTTTGTCCATCGAGTGCTGTCATCCGGATGAGACGGGGAAATTTAATGAGGCAACTTATGATTCGGCAGTGAAGCTTTCTGCGTGGTTGTGCGTGCGGTTTGGGCTTACATCAGAGAACGTGATCCGGCATTATGATGTTACCGGAAAAAACTGTCCGAAATATTATGTGGAGAATCCGGATGCATGGATACAGATGAAATCGGATATTGCGGCGCAGATTGATGTTGATTATGGTTTGCAGGATGTTCAGTAAAACGAAAATTCAGCACAGTACAAAAAAATTTGCCTTGAAATCCACAAAGAAGTATTGTACTATAATAACAACGTGTGATTTTTTTTCACGACAGTGCCTGCATGACTGGCGGAAGTAGGATTACCTACAGGGAGTGCAGCGAGTATATGAGCCGACCGCCTGGGCAGCCTGGAAATTATTCAATGAATAAATAGGTTTCCCAGGCTTTTTTTAACCTTATTTTTAACGAAAAGGAGAAAAATTATGGAAATGTTATCACTGGAAAAAGAACTGAAAGAGAATTCCTATCCTGGCAGAGGAATTGTGATTGGACGTTCCGCAGACGGTAAGAAAGCAGTGACAGCTTATTTCATCATGGGCAGAAGCGAGAACAGCAGAAACAGAGTATTTGTAGAGGATGGTGAGGGAATCCGTACCCAGGCATTTGATCCGTCCAAACTTACAGATCCGAGTCTGATCATCTATGCACCTGTACGTGTACTGGGAAACAAAACAATCGTAACTAACGGAGATCAGACAGATACCATTTATGAGGGAATGGATCATCAGCTTACTTTTGAGCAGTCCTTAAGAAGCAGAGAATTCGAGCCGGACGGTCCGAACTATACACCTCGTATCTCCGGTGTTATGCACGTAGAGAACGGAAAATTCAACTATGCAATGTCAATTCTCAAGAGCAACAACGGAAATCCGGATGCATGTAACAGATACACATTTGCATACGAGAATGCCATTGCAGGAGAGGGACATTTCATCCATACTTATAAATGTGACGGAAATCCACTTCCAAGCTTTGAAGGCGAACCGAAACTGGTAGCAATTCCGGATGATATGGATGAGTTTGCAGAACTTCTCTGGAACAGCCTGAACGAAGATAACAAAGTATCTCTGTTTGTAAGATATATTGATATTGAGACAGGTAAGTACGAAAGCAAGATCATTAATAAGAATAAATAATAGTCACTTACTGAGTACAGATAGTGCTCATAGATTATTGTGAACATAAGATGATGCTTTCGCAGTAAGAAATTATTTACAGGAATTAATTTTAAAATACTTATTTGGTTCATACGGAGGATTTATATAATGAAAGAATTCGAATTAAAATATGGCTGTAACCCGAATCAGAAACCTGCAAAAATTTATATGGCAGACGGATCTGAGCTTCCGGTAAAGATCCTTTCCGGAAGACCGGGATATATCAATTTCCTGGATGCTTTTAATGGCTGGCAGCTGGTATCCAATCTGAAGAAAGCAACAGGACTTCCTGCTGCTACATCTTTTAAACATGTATCTCCTGCCGGTGCTGCTGTAGGACTTCCTCTTACAGAGACTCTGGCAAAGATCTACTGGGTAAATGATATGGACTGGAAGAATTTTTCACCATTAGCATGCGCTTATGCAAGAGCTCGCGGTGCTGACAGAATGTCCTCTTTTGGTGATTTTATTTCTCTTTCTGATGTGTGTGATAAAGATACAGCACTTCTGATCAAGAGAGAGGTATCTGACGGTGTTATTGCACCTGGATACACAGAGGAAGCGCTGGAGATCCTGAAGCAGAAGAAAAAAGGAAATTACAATGTGATCCAGATCGATGAGAACTTTGTACCGGCTCCGCTGGAACACAAAGAAGTATTTGGTGTAACTTTTGAGCAGGGCCGTCAGGAGCTTGAAATCGATGATGCAATGCTTTCCAATATTGTGACAGAGAATAAAGAGCTTACAGAGGAAGCAAAACGAGATATGAAGATTTCTCTGATCATCCTGAAATATACACAGTCCAACTCTGTATGTTTCGTAAAAGATGGACAGGCTATCGGTGTTGGTGCAGGACAGCAGTCACGTGTACATTGTACAAGACTTGCAGGACAGAAGGCAGACAACTGGTTCCTTCGCCAGTGCCCGAAAGTGCTGAATCTGCCATTTAAAGATACAATTTCACGTGCGGAACGTGACAATGCCATTGATGTTTATATCGGGGATGAATATATGGATGTACTTGCTGATGGTATGTGGGAGAAAACTTTCACAGAGAAACCGGAAGTATTTACAAAAGAAGAGAAACGTGCATGGCTGGATCAGATGACGGATGTTACACTGGGATCTGATGCATTCTTCCCATTCAGTGATAATATTGAGCGTGCTCATAAGAGTGGCGTGAAGTATATTGCGCAGCCGGGTGGATCTGTGCGTGATGATGCTGTGATCGAGACTTGCAATAAATATGGAATGGTGATGAGTTTTACTGGTATCAGATTGTTCCATCACTAAGGTGCTGGTATGGGGACGCGCAGGACATTATATGTTTTTGTCCGCGGTTTCGGAGCCTAAGAAAAACTAAGCGCCAGGAAATCTGCTAAAAACATGTAAAAAAATTTCAAACTCGCCGCAAATGTGGCTCAGACAGTGAAATTTTTTTACATAACGCAGATTTCCTGGCGCTAACTTTTTCTAAGACTCCTGCAAATGCGGGCAAAAACATATAATGTCCTGCGCTGGTGTAGAGCCGCGTAGCGAAGCGGATTGCGAATATACGCTTGACTCAGGGATGTTAATCAAGGATATTGGCTATAGATGTTATTCGCAGATATGGAATTGCTATAGTTATGGAAAGTTAATAGAAGGGGATGAAAAAAGCATCAGCCTTAGCTGATGCTTTAAGAGCGATAGACGGGGCTCGAACCCGCGGTCTCGACCTTGGCAAGGTCGCGCGTTACCAACTACGCCACTATCGCATTTATGATGTCAGTTGAGTGATTACCTCAGCGACAAAATATATGATACTATATGCAGTGGAGTTTGTCAAATGTTTTTTTATTTATTTTGAAATTTTTTATGATGGTTTTATTGAAAAATTATGACTCCCTGAAAAGTGCTGAAATTGGCACTTTTCAGGGAACAATACTTACATATTAAGTTCTTTCATTAATTCTTCCTGAGAAATGAATTCGTGACAGTCAGGGTTGTTTTCGATTTCCTTTAACATTATTAAATCTGTTTCATCGGGTTCAACTTTTTCTATATCTGCGAATGTATCAGGCAGTTTAAAATGTTTTTGAATAATATGCCAGAAGATATTAGCATCTTTATCACTCATAATTGATACAGCACCTATAATACGTTCTTTAACAGCAGTCATAAAATCACACTCCTTTACGAAAAAATATTTATATTTTATCTTATCTTTCGTAAGGCAGAATAGAATTCTGATAATTTTACTATAGCATATAGAAATAATAGAAGCAATATAGTTTATGAAGATTCCGTGAAGGATGGGGTGGAAAATTGCAAATTGGGAGGGGGTGTGCTATGATAGGACAGACGGAGAGAGACGATAAAGGAGTTGAGGCTCAGTTTATGAAGAAAAAAATTTTAGCATTATTAGTTTGTAGTATGCTTACTTTATCAACAACAGTTTCTGCGGATATTCTGGATTATGAGGGGACAATTAATGCTTATAAGCAGGATAATAAGACACCGCAGACCTTTGAGATTGATAATGGAAGTGGAGAGAAGGTAACTGCAGTTGCCAAGTCAGATAAGGTTTCTGTTTCTGCAAAGGCGACTTATATACGTTCTATGCCAGGGAAAAACGGAAAGAAGCTTGCAAGAGTGTATCTTGGTACCGGTGTAGAGAGAGTGGCCGTATGTGATAATGGCTGGAGTAAAGTGACTTATGAGAAAAAGAGCAAAAAGGGTACGGAAAAGATCAGTGGCTATGTGCCCACAAAACATATCAATGACAGTGATCAGGTTGCTCAGGCAAAGGGAACTTTTACAGCACTGAAGGACAGTGATATTCTGGATTATCCGGGAAAGAAGGATGGACAGGTAGTAGGTGAGGTCATTCAGGAGGATGAAGTGAAGCGCCTGGCTACAGTAAATGGCATCTGGAGTCAGATTTACTATAAAAAAGAGAATGGAAAAAGAGGCATTGGATATATTCCTACCAGTGTTCTGGAGAATACAGCAGCAGAGGAGAAAACAGAGGAGTCAAAGGTCGCTAAAGTAGACGGTGAAGAAGCAGGAACAATTCATAAAAGTGAAGGCAAAGGCGTTTTTGCAGAGGCTGTGGATGGTGTAACTGCTTCAAAAGGAGCGGCTGTCAGTGGTGTTCAGGTAGGAACTCCTATTGCTGTGTCTTCTGATGCAACACTGAAACCTCTTGGAACGTTTAAGATCACACATTACTGTCCATGTAGTATCTGCTGTGGCCCCTGGGCGAATGGGGTTACCTCCACAGGTGTGACGGCTACGACGAATCGTACGATTGCTGTAGATCCTACACAGATTCCATATGGTTCGAAAGTTGTGATCAATGGACAGGTTTATGTGGCTGAGGACTGTGGCGGTGCGATTAAACATAATTGTATTGATATTTATGTTGCCACTCATCAGGAAGGGGAAGATAAAGGCGTATATTATACAGACGTATATCTGCTTGAGTAAAAATTCTGAAGAATATTTTTGGATAAAATAGTAAAAATCCGGCAAAAACCAGAAAATGATAAAATCATTTCAGAAGTTTTGTCGGATTTTTTGAATTTGATTTTTAAGCGTTTTTTAATGCCTGTTCGATGTCAGCAATTATGTCTTCAACATTTTCAATACCAACGGAGAGACGGATCATTCCCGGTGATACGCCGGCTTCCACAAGCTGTTCATCGTTCATCTGGCGGTGAGTATGGCTTGCAGGATGCAGGATCATGGTTTTGGATGCTGCTACGTGCGTTGCGATGGTGGCAAGCTTTAAGCTGTCCATAAAGCGGACTGCAGCTTCTCGACCACCTGTCAGTTCAAAGGAGATAACACCGCAGGTTCTGCCTTCGTTCATGTATTTCTGAGCAAGTGCATAGTATTTGTCATCAGGAAGTCCGGCATAGTTTACGTGAGATACTTTCTCATGGGCATTCAGGAATTCGGCAATCTTCTGTGCATTATAGCAGTGACGTTCCACGCGGAGAGGAAGAGTTTCAAGTCCCAGGTTTAACAGGAAGCAGTTTGTAGGAGACGGGATAGAGCCCAGGTCACGCATTAACTGAGAGGTTGCCTTTGTGATATAAGCCTTCTTTCCAAACTGTTTAGTATAAATAACACCATGATAAGATTCATCCGGTTCAGTCAGTCCATGATATTTATGTCCATAGGCATCCCAGTCAAAGTTACCGCTGTCAACGATAGCTCCGCCAACCTGCACAGCATGTCCGTCCATATATTTGGTTGTGGAATGGGTGACGATATCAGCTCCCCATTCAAAAGGACGGCAGTTTACAGGTGTAGCGAAGGTGTTGTCTACAATAAGCGGAACTTCATGTTCGTGAGCAACCTTTGCGAATTTTTCAATATCAAGAATTACCAGGGCCGGGTTTGCGATGGTCTCTGCGAAAAGTACCTTTGTATTAGGACGGAAGGCAGCTGCAATTTCTTCAGGGCTAGCATCGGTGTCAACGAAAGTGCAGTCAATGCCAAGCTTTTTGAAGGTAACAGCCAGGAGGTTAAAGGTTCCTCCGTAAATAGTAGAAGCCGCCACAACATGATCACCTGCTTCGCAGATATTGAAGACTGCATAGAAGTTGGCAGCCTGTCCGGAAGAGGTAAGGATAGCGGCAACACCACCCTCCAGATCTGCAATTTTTGCTGCTACAGCATCATTTGTGGGGTTCTGCAGACGGGTATAGAAGTATCCTTCTGCCTTAAGATCGAAGAGCTGTCCCATTTCATCAGTAGTATCATATTTATAAGTGGTACTCTGATAAATCGGGAGTGCGCATGGTTCACCCTTAGACGGAGTGTAACCGGAATGGAGACATTTAGTCTCGACTTTAAAGTCACTCATGAGTTTAGTTCCTTTCTTATGTGAAATATTGCTTCAATAAAATATTGTATTAATATTGGGAAAATTGTGATGATATTGATACAAAATTTCATGATAGTCTTAGAGCGTGTTTGAAAAATCATTCCCACAAATTGTGATGCACATCTTGCGGAAAGCATTTTTCAAACATACTCTGGAAAAATTATACTGCTGAAAGTGAGAGAAGACAATATTAAAAAATGAAATAAAAAAATGCTCAGGCTTTTTCTAACCAACCGTGAGCAAAAAAAGAAAATAAAAAATGCTCAGGCTTTTTCTAACCAGCCGTGAGCAAAAAAAGAAAATAAAAAATGCCCAGGCTTTTTCTAACCAGCCGTGAGCAAAAAAGAAAATAAAAAATGCCCAGAGCCGGAATCGAACCAGCGACACGAGGATTTTCAGTCCTCTGCTCTACCAACTGAGCTATCTGGGCATTTGGTCTGTGAACTGTTGTGTATCACAGGCCTTATAATAGCATATCGATTGTTTGAATGCAAGTAATTTTTATGATTTTTGCGAAAAAAGAGAAAATTATAACAAAAATTTATTTTATCTTGCCATAAGGTAGATTTTTTCCATATCTCTCATATTGAGCTGTTTAAAGACTCCAATGGTGCGAGTGTCCTCAAAACTGCATTTGAATGCAAGATCATGAATTTGCTGATCTGTGAGATCCAGACCCAGTTCATGTAAACTGGTGGGCATTTTTACAGACCGGAAAAAATTTTCCATTGCTTCAATTCCTGCAAGGGCTGTTTCTTTATAATCAGTTCCACATGGAATGTCAAATACATTGGTGGCAAACTGAGCAAAACGTTCAGGGTTCACCTCGTAGACGTATCGTGCCCAGCTTCCCCAGATAGCTGCCAGACCTGCTCCGTGAGTTACATTGTAGACACCTCCCAGTTCATGTTCAAGCTGGTGGCATGCCCAGTCACCACCACCTGTACCGCATCCGGTCAGACCGTTGTGGGAAAGGCTTCCTGCCCACATAATTTCTGCCCTGGCGCTGTAATTGTCTGGTTCTTTCATAAGAATACGGGCATTGTAAATGACTGTCTGCATCAGAGCTTCGCTGATACTGTCTGTAATCTCCATAGTTTCAATATTTACAAAATATCGCTCCATGGTGTGCATGAGGATATCTACACATCCGCTTTCTGTCTGATACTGTGGGAGTGTGTAGGTGAGACGTGGATTTAAGATGGCAAATTTCGGCCTGCAGTAATCTGTCTTTGCACATCCACGTTTTTCTTTTGTTTCTTCATTTGTGATAACACTGGAACTGCTCATTTCACTTCCGGAAGCTGCAATTGTAAGGATGACACCAATGGGCAGACAGCCGGTTGGAACAGCTTTTTTCAGACAGAAATCCCAGACATCATTGTTCGGATTGGCAACGCCATAGCCGATGGCTTTGGAAGAGTCAATAACACTTCCTCCTCCTACAGCAAGGATAAAGTCTACATGTTCTTTTTGGCATAATTCGATTCCCTCGCGGACTTTGGAAAGAAGTGGATTAGGAATGACACCACCCAGGGTGATGTATTCAAGACCCTCTTCTTTCAGATTAGAAGTGATCTCATCAATCAGTCCGGAACGGACAGCACTCTGACCTCCATAATGGATCAGAACTTTTTTTGCTCCATACTTCTTCAGCAGGGAACCTGCCTGAAGGTGGGTATCTTTGCCAAAGAGAATCTGTGTTGGTGTATAATATTCAAAATTTCTCATAATATGTAAACGACCTCCTATAGATTGAAAGGTTAACTGAATCAGGTAAGTCCTCTGCTTTAATTGTAAAATGTAATGAGCAGTAGGTGGGACTTCCTTTTTATATTAAAGCAAATAATGGAAAAATAGTCAAAAAATAATAAAAAAATTAAAATTTGAAAGTAATTTTTGCTGGTTCTCAGAAGACATTTTTGGAAAGATTCCAGTACAGATATCTATAATTTTCTGCACACAGAAAACGGAAAGACAGAAATTTATAGATTTTGGACAGAATATTTTATGGGCATTATGTGAATGGAATGCTATGATAAATACACTTAAATATACAAAGTGAATAAAAAAGGAGGAAACAAGAAATGAAAAAAAGAATGTACAAGATTATGGCACTTGCCATGACAGCAGCTATGGTGGTACCGATGGCAGCGCAGACAACTGCATTTGCAGCTGACGACAAAGAAATTACTTACTGGAATATCGCGGTAGAGAGCCCGGACAAAGATATTGTTACTGCAGCAGTAGACAAGTTTAACAAAGAAACAGAGTCAGGCTATACTGTAAATCAGGTAGCTATCCAGAACGATACATACAAGGAAAAACTTGTTATCGCGATGAGCTCCGGTGAGTGTCCTGATATGTACTCAAGCTGGTCCGGTGGTCCGATGTATGAATATATTGATTCCGGATTTGCTCAGCCGATTGATGATCTTCTTGATCAGTCCGATGTTAAAGATAAACTTCTGGATGCAGCTATTGAACAGGGAAGCTACAACGGACATGTATATGCAATCCCATATCTGAATGTTTCTCTGGCAGGTATCTTCTACAACAAAGATATGTTTAAACAGTACGGACTTGAAGAACCGAAGACATTAGCTGATCTGGAAAATATCTGTGCAACATTAAAAGAAAACGGAATTACACCTTTTGCACTTGCTAATGCTTCCAAATGGACAGGTTCCATGTACTTCATGTCTCTGGCAGCACGTTATGGCGGACTGGAACCATTCCAGAATGCAGTTGCAGGAAGCGGCAAATTCACAGATGACTGCTTCATCAAAGCAGGTGAGAAGATTCAGGAGTGGGTTAAAAACGGATACTTCCCGGATGGCGTAAACTCCTTAAGCGAAGATGACGGACAGGCAAAACAGTTAATGTATCAGGAGACAGCAGGTATGCTTCTCTGTGGCTCATGGTATGCAGGAACATTCCAGACTGACAGTGAGGAATTCTATCAGAAGATCGGCTGGTTCCCATTCCCTGCAATTGATGATTCCGATGCTGATCCTACAATCCAGATCGGTACTGTAGGTGATCAGTTCATTTGCTTCAACTGTGAAGGTGATAAACTTGCAGCAGCATTTGAATGTGCAACAGATCATTTATCTGATGAAGTTGCAGACATTACATATTCTAACAACAAGATTGTTCCTGTAAAAGATGCAGGAGACCACATTTCAGATCCTGTTGTAAAGGAAATTTTTGATGCAGCTCAGGAAGCATCTTCTATCCAGTTGTGGTATGACCAGTATCTGCCGACATCTGTTGCATCTGCACATCTTGATGGCTTACAGGAAGTATTTGGTCTGACAAAGACTCCTCAGGAAGCACAGGAAGAAATGCAGAAAGCAATGGACGAATATTTAAGTACCAAATCTGATTCCGGCGCAGCAGATGATACTGCAGAAGAAGCTACAGATGATGCAGCTACAGATGATGCAGCAGCAGATGATGCTGAATAATCTTTAAAGGAAAGCAGGCATTCATTCTGACCTGAGTAAGGGTAGAAAAGAAGGGTTCTGCACATGCTGAAAGTGCAGAACCCTTTATCTTGAAAAACAATATGTGAGTACACAGAGCGTGCTTGAAAAATCATTTCAATGTCAAATTACATATCAGACAGCATGTCAGAAAATATATAAAAACCATCTCAGAAATATATCTCTAACATATTCCGAAAGCATTTTTCAAACATACTCTGGCATACGTTAGGTCAGATGATCAAATCTCAGAAAGTATTAAAAAGGAGGCACCAAAATGAATGAAAAAGGGATATCTCTGGTTCAGTTAAGACAGAGAAAAACACGTCAGACAGCAGCACTTTTTCTGGCACCTGTTATCATTTTATTAGTAGTATTTATCGCGTATCCGATTATTGATACATTTATTACAAGCGGATACCAGTGGAATGGTATTTCCGCAGACAAGAAGATGGTAGGACTTGCAAACTGGGCAAAACTGATCAAAGATACAAAATTCTGGATAGCATTTAAGAACAACGTTATTATCATGATCCTATCTATCATTATCCAGATTCCGTTAGGACTTGCAATGGCAACATTCCTTGACTTTGGCGGTAAGAAACTTACAATTTTCAAGGTTATCTGGTTTATTCCAATGCTTATGTCTTCTGTTGCAATTGGTTTCCTTTTCACATACGCACTTGCAACAAACGGAGGTATTGTCAGCACAATTTCCGGATGGTTCGGAGGGGGCAACATTGACCTTCTTGGTAATCCAAAATTAGCATTGCTCACAGTTATTCTTATCATTGCATGGCAGTTTACACCATTCTACATGGTTTACTTTATGGCTGGTTATACAAACATCCCATATGATGTATTTGAAGCAGCAAGAATCGATGGTGCTACAAGAGGACAGTATTTCTGGAAGATTGCACTTCCACTTCTTATTCCGTCAATTAAGAGTGCAGCTATCCTTTCAATGGTTGGATCTCTGAAATACTTCGATCTGATCTATGTTATGACAGGTGGCGGTCCTGGTACTGCTACAGAGCTGATGGCAACCTATATGTACAAAGAATCATTCAAGAACTTTAACATGGGTTATGGCTCAGCCATTGCAGGAGGTATGTTTATCCTGATTACAATGGTATCTATGATTACTATGAAACTTATAAACGGAAAACAGGAGGATTAAGGAATGGACAGCTATAAGAAAAGTAGAAGAAAAAGCATCATAGCCTGGATCATTGCTTTTGTTCTTGCTATCGGTGCAGCAATTGTATCATTTACACCTTTTATATTCATGGTGCTGAACTCATTCAAAGAGAAATTTGAGATGCTTACCAAGGGTGTATTCCAGCTTCCTGATCAACTGAACTGGTCCAATTACACTGAGGTACTTACAGGAGGGTTTGCAAATTACTTCAAGAACAGTGTGATCGTTCTTGCAATCTCCCTGATCCTGCTGCTGTTTATTTCAGCATGCGCTTCTTATCCTCTGGCAAGATTTAAGTTTAAAATGGCACAGCCGATTTATGCGATCATTGTAGCCTGTATGTCTATTCCTGTACATATTACATTGATCCCTGTATTCAAAATGTCAAAGTCAACAGGACTTTATGATACAATCTGGTCACTGGTCGGACCGTATGTCGCATTCGCAGTTCCGATTTCCGTATTTATCCTGACCAGCTTTATGAAAGAGATTCCGAGAGAAATCGAAGAATCTGCTGAAATTGACGGATGTGGAAAGATTCAGATGTTTTTCTCCATGATCCTGCCGCTTTCCAAACCCGGAATGGCGACACTGGCAATTTACAATGGTGTAAATATGTGGAATGAATTCTCATTTGTAAATACACTGACACAGTCTGCCCAGAATCGTACCCTGCCGTTGGCAATCTGGGAATTTCAGGGACAGTATTCTATGAATACACCAATGATCATGGCGGTTCTTACATTAACACTTTTACCAATGGTTATCATGTTTATTATTTTCCAGGATAAACTGGTAAAAGGTATGACTGCAGGTGCTGTAAAGGGTTGATTCTTTCTGCAGAATCTGTTGTATCCATTTACCATTGAACATGGTATGATATTGGGGAGGTAAAATCCCCCCCTGATCATGTGGGTATATGTGAAATTATGTGACAGATGAGGAAAGACAACATGAACAAATGGAAAACAAAATTCAGCCACTGGAAATTTGATAAAAAAATACTTTTACTTGTGACCGTCAGTATTCTTATTGTAACGCTGACGGTTGCAGGTGTTTCTCTGACTTTTTCTATAGCATCGATGAAAGAGCAGTCTGTAGAACTTCTGCAGATGCAGAATAATACAGTTGCGGAATCTTTTAAGGGATCAATGGATTCATATAAAGAAATCGTATTGGGTACGATCATGGATGATTCTGTGCAGAATTACTGCAGGCAGGTGCAGAAAAATGAGCTGAAGACAGCAGACATTGATGCAGTTTACAGCAAGCTGGAGAATCTGAATAATATGTATGAGAGTCTGAACTTTGCTGCCATTGTCAGTTCGGATTATAAAAGTTACTACTACAGAGGAAAGGGTTCTTTATCAGTTACGCAGTTTGAAGAAGTGTATCCCCAGGCATATGAGAGAAGCAAATATGCGCAGAAAGGAACGCTGAAAGTTTCCTATAATAACGATTATTATAACGATTATTATAAAGGGAACAGATATACATTGAGTCTGTATTATCCATTATATGATACCAGAAAAGTATCTGATGCAAGAGGGCTTCTGTGCATGAATTTCGATGATCCGGCAGTACAGAGGATGCTGGCTGTAGGAGATTCTTCAGCAGAAACAAGAGTAGTTGACACAGGTGGAATGATATTGCTTTCGAATGATAAAGAGGAGACAGGCCGTTACGTAAATTATATAGATGAGATGGAAAAAGGGATACAGATATTTACAAAGAATGGGAATATGTATGTATGCCAGAAGATTAAGAACTGGAATTATTATGTAGTCAGTTCGATTTCTTTTTATAAACTGATGGAATCAGGATTCCATATAATGGTTGTTGTGATTCTGGTTCTGATCATAGTGCTGATCATAGTAAGCATTATTATAAGAGCACTGGTCAGGAAAATGTATCAGCCCCTTAATAAGGTAGTATCTAATATGGATTATGTTGCAACAGGTTCCCTGAGAACAAGAATCAATGTTGACAATATGGGTGAAGATTTCACAAAGCTTGCAATTGGTTTTAACTCTATGATGGATGAAATCGAGGTGTTGATGGAACAGGTAAAACTGGAACAGCATCAGCTGGAGCAGATCCGTTTTAATGCCCTTCAGTCGCAGATTCAGCCGCATTTTCTTTATAATACACTGGAATGTATCCACTGGCAGGCGATTGCCGAAGGAAATAAAGAGATTTCCACAATGGTAAAGGCGCTGGCGAAATATTACAGGATCTGTCTCAGCAAAGGACATGACGTGATCACGATCAGAGAAGAAGTAGAGCATATCAGGAATTATATGATTATCCAGAACATGAGATACGACAACATTATCGGAAGTGAGATTGTTGTAGAATCTCAGGTGGAAGAAAGCCTGATACCGAAGCTGACCCTGCAGCCACTGGTAGAGAATTCCATTTATCATGGAATGAAAGTAAAAGAGGGAAAAACAGGTACACTTTATCTTACAGCATATAAAAATGAGGATGAAGTTATCATAAAGGTATCAGATACAGGCACAGGAATGAGTCAGGAACAGATAGATGAAATGAATGAACAGCTCTCCAGATACGAGGATTCCTTCGGATATGGAGTGCGAAACGTAAACAAGAGGATTGAACTTCTTTTTGGGGAGGGATATGGTCTTAATTACCAGAAGAATGATTCGGGTGGAGTAACTGTCGTGATCCATCTGCCATATCAGACAGAAATCAAAAAGAACACAGCGGGAGGCGAGTGGACGTGTGTATAGAGTACTGATTGTTGATGACGAAAAGATGATACGCATGGGGATGAAAAATGCCATAGACTGGAAGAAACTGGGAGTAGATGACGTATTTACTGCTGCGTCAGGAAACGAGGCTTTGAAGATTCTTAAAGAAGAAGGTCCTGAAATTATGGTTACAGATATCCAGATGACAGAAATGACAGGACTGGAACTGATTAAAGCGGCCAGAGAATCAGTACCTGAACTGCGTGTGATCGTGCTTACAGGCTTTGATAATTTTGAGTATGCAAGAGAGAGCCTGCGGCTTCAGGTGCAGGATTTCTTCCTGAAACCGATTGATGAAGATGATCTTTTCAATGCGATAGAAAAGCAGATAAAAGAACTGAAAGAGCAGGAAAACAAAGAGCAGAATCAGGCCAGAGTATGGCGCTCTCAAGGCTCTGTAGTGCAGATGAGACTGGAGCAGTGCATGAGAAATTTGGTGCATACAAAAGCAGATAAAGAAATGCAGTTGTATATTCTCCAGAAAGATTTTCAGTTTGATATTAAGCAGAAAATGAGCCTGATTCTTCTGGAACAGGGAATGTATACAGAACAGCAGAATGACGGAAAATTCCGTGCAATGACTGTTAAAAATGTCTGCATGAGCATGGTGGATTCCCAAAACAGAGGAATCACATTTGTAGATGATGACGGTACGATTGCGATTGTCTGTTTTGAAAAAGATGATGACGACAGCGTTCTGGAACAGATTGAAGAATTGTCGGATGTGCTGAAGGATGAATTTGAATATAAACCAAAGATTACGGTTGGAAGTGCTGTGCAAGGATTTGAAAATCTGGCAATTTCCTACAATGATGCCAGATATCTTCTGGAACATGAAAAAAAGAATATTCAGGACATTATACAGACGATGGGGGCTCAGAACAAGAAGAAAATCTTCTGGGAAATCTATGCAGAACTGCGAAATATCATGATTTCCAATATAGGAACTCCAGATTATGTACTAAAGGCATTTAATACCTTTATTAAGGCAACAGAATCCTATAATCTTTCCCCTTCTGCTGTGCGCAGATGTTGTTTCGAGATTGCCTCCTCTTTGATTTTTTCCTACATGGAAGTATCGTGTGAGGTGGAAGAAGGAAAGTTGGATGCACTCTCCAAGAGTCTGTCATCAGCAGGAAAAGAAGAGGCCTGTGAGATTACGAGAATGTTTATTGAGCAGCTCATTGAAAATGATGAAGAGGATGTACATTATACCATTTCCAATGCCAGACACTATATAGATGAGCATCTTGCAGAGGATATTTCGGTTTCCAGCATTGCGGAAAGTCTCTATATCACACCGAATTATTTCTCCAGATTATTTAAGCGGATTACAGGTGAAGGATGTAATGAATACATTGTCAGAAAGAGGATTGAGAAGGCGAAGAGCCTTCTGGAAACTACCAGCATCAAGACTGGAAAGATTGCTATGATGGTAGGATACAGAGATACGAATTATTTCTCACTGGCATTTAAGAAACATACAGGAAAATCTCCGACGAAATACAGAGAAGAAATGCAGAATACATAATGCAGGAGTAGCGGGCTGCGCTGAGGCTTTGTTAATACCTGCTGAATAATTATCAAATTATATAAACAGGAGGATCTGAAATGAAAGATCACAGAAAAGAAAGAGCAGAAGCAAGAAAAAAAGCAGAAAAACTGGTATCACAGATGACGCTTCTGGAGAAGGCTTCCCAGTTAAAATACGATGCTGCTCCCGTGAAAAGACTGGGTGTTCCGGCATACAATTACTGGAATGAAGCACTGCATGGAGTGGCCAGAGCAGGTGTGGCAACCATGTTCCCACAGGCAATTGCGATGGCTGCAGTATTTGACGATGAAGAGATGAAAAAAGTTGGCGATATCATTGCAACTGAGGGAAGAGCAAAATACAATGCATATTCTGCAAAAGAAGACAGAGATATTTACAAGGGTCTTACTTTCTGGTCCCCCAATGTAAACATTTTCAGAGATCCGAGATGGGGCAGAGGGCATGAAACCTATGGTGAGGATCCATATCTGACGTCCAGACTTGGCGTGAAATTCGTAGAAGGAATCCAGGGTGATGGACCTGTAATGAAAGCGGCAGCATGTGCAAAGCATTATGCAGTGCACAGCGGTCCGGAATCGCTCAGACATGAATTTGATGCACAGGCAAGCATGAAGGATATGTGGGAAACATATCTTCCGGCTTTTGAAGCGCTTGTAACAGAAGCGGATGTTGAGGCTGTAATGGGTGCTTATAACAGGACAAACGGAGAACCCTGCTGTGCACATAAATATCTTATGGAAGATGTCCTGAGAGGAAAATGGAAATTCGAAGGTCATTATACTTCTG
This sequence comes from Blautia sp. DFI.3.45, assembly GCF_020593505.1. Taxonomy (NCBI): domain Bacteria; kingdom Bacillati; phylum Bacillota; class Clostridia; order Lachnospirales; family Lachnospiraceae; genus Blautia; species Blautia sp. DFI.3.45. The sequence goes on along the minus strand of NZ_JAJDMI010000028.1, from coordinate 18,257 downwards.
ACTGCTGGGCAATCCGTGACTTTCATGAACATCACATGGTAACTTCCACACCAAGACAGTCCGCTGCTATGGCATTAAATGCAGGCTGTGACCTGAACTGTGGAAATACATATCTTCATATGATGGGAGCTTATCAGGATGGACTGGTAACAGAAGAGAAAATTACAGAATCCGCAGTAAGACTGCTGACAACCAGATATCTGCTGGGCCTGTTTGACGGAAGTGAATATGATAAGATACCGTATAGTGTGGTAGAGTGCAAAGAGCACATTGATGAAGCTCTTAAGATGGCAAGAAAGAGCTGCGTACTTCTGAAGAATGATGGAGTTCTTCCGATTGATAAAACAAAAGTAAATACTATTGGTGTCATTGGCCCGAATGCAGACAGCCGTGCAGCTCTTATTGGAAATTATCATGGAACATCTTCAGAATATATTACTGTTCTTGAAGGAATCCGTGAAGAAGCAGGTGACGATGTAAGGATCCTTTACTCTCAGGGATGTGATTTATATAAAGACAAAGTTGAAAATCTGGCATGGGATCAGGACAGAATTTCTGAGGCAGTAATTACAGCGGAAAACAGCGATGTAGTCATACTCTGCGTAGGTCTTGATGAGACTCTGGAGGGAGAAGAAGGAGATACCGGAAACAGTGATGCATCCGGGGACAAAGTTGATCTTCATCTTCCGAAAGTACAGGAAGAACTGATCGAGAAAGTAACAGCAGTAGGAAAACCTACCATCGTAGTTCTGATGGCAGGAAGTGCGATTGACCTGAATTATGCGCAGGATAACTGTAATGGAATCCTTCTTGCATGGTATCCGGGAGCAAGAGGCGGACGTGCAATAGCAGATCTTCTCTTCGGAAAAGAATCTCCATCAGGAAAACTTCCGATAACCTTCTATAAAGACCTGGAAGGAATGCCGGAATTCACAGATTACTCTATGAAAAACAGAACTTACCGTTATATGGAAAAAGAGGCACTTTATCCATTTGGATACGGACTTACATACAGTGATACCTGCGTAACAGAAGCAGAGGTTGTCGGTGAAGTATCAGCAGAGTCCGATATCATGTTAAAAGCAACTGTTAAGAACAATGGAACAGTAGATACAGATGAAGTTGTTCAGGTGTATATCAAAGACCTTGATTCTCCGCTTGCAGTTCGTAACTACAGTCTCTGCGGATTTAAGAGAGTATCTCTGAAAGCGGGAGAAGAGAAATCTGTAGAATTTACAATTTCTAATAAAGCAATGAATATAGTTGATGAAGATGGAAATCGTTACATCGCAGGAAAACATTTCCGTTTATTTGCAGGAGTATCCCAGCCGGATACAAGAAGTGCAGAACTGACAGGACATAAGCCTGCTGAGGTAGAAATTGCACTTTAACCGAACGGAGTAAGTATTCTGTTTCAATTGCGAAAAGTAACATAAAATAAAAACCATATTATATATGGACAGGAGGAACACAGACATGAAAAACAAAATTAAAAAAATATTACTTCTTGGAATGACAGCCATGTTTACTGCCGGTGCAGCAGGCACAGCAGTTATATCCTGTCCTGTATGGGCAGATGAAGCAGAACAAAACTCTGAGACTGCAGAAGAGCCAAAAGCAGAAGATGCAGCTGTGGAAGAAGAAATTGCTGATCAGACAGATGATAAAACAGAAAATACAGATTTAAAAACTGTAGAACATCCAAGAATGTCTGTCTATTCCATCCGCAGATTTTCCATTGTAAAGGACGGCGAAGAAGTATTTCAGATCAAACAGGAACCGGCAGATTATAAGATGGATTTCGACTACTGGGAAATTACCAATCCGTATGATGAGACTGCAACAGTAAACACAGAGAATATGTATGAAATGTTTGGAGTGCTGGCTGCTTTTGATCTCAGCAACGGCGTCGATGCAGCAAATACAGATACCGGACTGGATAACACAAAGACATATTTTACAGTAGATTTTGTAAATACAGTTAACGATGACACAGCAAAAGAAACGCAGGATGCAGATGCAACAGCAACAATTCTTATAGGAAATACAGATGAGAATGGTGACTATTATGCATGTGTAAAAGGATACGAAGAGGCTGTTTATCTGCTTTCAAAAGAGTCAGTGAACAGTCTTCTGGAGCTGAAACCATTTAATTTGATTCTGAAGATTCCGGCATTGGTAAATATTGATACACTTGACAGTGTGGATATGAGCATTGGAAAGAAAACCTATACCATGAAGCTGGACGGCAGCGATTATAAATTCGGAAAGAAAACTGTAAAGAAAGAGAAATTTACTGAATTGTATCAGGCGCTTCAAAGTATAATGCTTGATTCGGAAGTCGAAGAAACAAAAGATGCAGCAGATAAGGAAGAAGTGCTGACTGTAACATTCCACAGAAACACAGAAGAAGCTCCGGAAGTAACTTTGAAATATTATACATATGATGATACTTATGATAGTCTGGAAATCAATGGAACCGAGAGATTTCTTGTGAAAGCGGAAGATGTGGATGCACTGGTAAAACAGATAAAAAAAGCGTTTTGATGGAATCGAATCTGTTATTTGCTACAGAGCTCAGCAGAGAAACATAATATGTGGTATCCTAATTTATATCATAAAATATTTTGGTGCGCGGACAAATGTCTTTTGGTGATTGACATGATGGATAGAATTGGTTATAATCGGAATAATTACTGAGCGTATAACAAAGGAGGAGCACGAAGATGTATTCAATCGACGACGTAGCAAAGACAGACAAGGATATCGCAGATCTGATCGAGGCGGAGCTTGCACGCCAGAATTCCCATATTGAGCTGATTGCTTCAGAGAACTGGGTAAGTAAAGCTGTTATGGCAGCAATGGGAAGCCCTCTTACTAATAAATATGCGGAAGGATATCCGGGGAAGAGATTTTACGGCGGATGTTCCTGCGTAGACGAGGTAGAAACTCTTGCCATTGAACGCGCGAAAGAATTATTCGGATGTGAATATGCAAATGTACAGCCGCACTCCGGAGCACAGGCAAATATGGCGGTTTTCTTTGCAATGCTGCAGCCGGGAGATACTGTAATGGGTATGAATCTGGACCACGGTGGACATCTGACACATGGAAGCCCTGCGAATATGTCCGGAACCTACTTCAAGCCAGTATATTATGGAGTAAATGATGACGGCGTGATCGATTATGAAGAAGTCAGAAGAATTGCAATTGAGAATAAACCAAAGCTGATCGTAGCAGGTGCAAGTGCTTATGCCAGAGTTATTGATTTTAAGAAATTCCGTGAGATCGCAGATGAAGTTGGGGCTTATCTGATGGTGGATATGGCGCATATCGCCGGTCTGGTAGCAGGTGGACAGCATCCAAGCCCGATTCCTTATGCAGACGTTGTAACAACAACCACACACAAAACCCTGCGCGGACCAAGAGGCGGCCTGATCTTAAGCAGCGCAGAGAATGCAAAGAAATTTAACTTTAATAAAGCAGTATTCCCGGGAATCCAGGGCGGTCCTCTGATGCACGTGATCGCTGCCAAGGCAGTATGTTTTAAAGAAGCACTTCAGCCGGAATTTAAGGACTATGCAAAGATGATCGTTGAGAATGCGCAGGCACTTTGCAAAGGACTTCAGAAGCGAGGCATTGATATTGTTTCAGGTGGTACGGACAATCATCTGATGCTTGTAGATCTCAGAAGTCTGGGTGTTACAGGAAAGCAGATGGAGAATCTTCTTGATGAAGTAAACATTACCTGCAATAAGAATGCAATTCCAAATGATCCACAGTCTCCATTTGTTACAAGCGGTGTACGTCTCGGAACAGCAGCAGTTACTTCACGAGGCATGAAACCGGAAGATATGGACAAGATTGCAGAAGCAATTGCTATGACCTTAAAAGAAGAAGGCAGCCAGGAGAAAGCAAAAGCTATTGTCAAAGAACTTACAGACAAATATCCGCTGGTTGGATAAAAATAAGACGTGTAAAGCCATTTTCAATTATGAGAAATTATAATTGAAAATGGCTTTTTATATCGAACAGCTGCAATGACAGATAGGATACTTATAAAAAGATAAATTATACAAAAATTATCCAAATAAAATCATGGATTTTTTTCAGAAAACGTAGTATAGTAACAATAGCTGATAATAAGTTACTGAGAACAGAGTGAACAGTAACGATGATATATCACAGTATATTGAAAACAATAACAGAGAGCAGGTGACAGAATTTGGAAAAAGTGATAATCATAGGTGCCGGACCTGCAGGAATTTCCGCTGCGCTTTATGCAGTTCGTGGAAATCTGGATCCCCTAGTGATCAATAATGGGATCGGTGCTTTGGAAAAAGCAGAGAAAATAGAAAACTATTACGGACTGGAACATCCGCTGTCCGGTCAGGAATTATATGATACAGGAATCGCTCAGGCGAAAGCACTGGGCGTACGAATATTGGATGCACAGGTTCTGGGAGTCGGCGGGTTTGATACTTTTGTGGTAAAAACTACAGAAGGTGAATTCGAGACTCAGAGTCTGATTCTTGCAACAGGAAGTAAGCGCGCTGCACCGAAGATCCCGGGTGTTAAAGAATTTGAGGGAAAAGGTGTCAGCTACTGTGCAATCTGCGATGCTTTCTTTTACAGAGGCAAGGATGTAGCAGTTCTGGGAAACGGTGATTTCGCCATGCATGAAGCAAAGGAATTGTCAAATACTGCTTCTACAGTAACCATTTATACAAACGGTGAAGAACCGAAATTTACACCTGAAGAAAATATCAGTGTAAACACAATGAAGATCCAGTCTGTAGAGGGCGATGATCTGGTATCCGGAATCCGTCTTGAACCTGATGTGCAGGCAGAGGAAATAAAGGCAGAAGCAGGTCAGCAGGCAAATGATTTCTGTCCTGCAGAGGGTGTATTTATTGCAATGGGAACTGCAGGCAGTACTGAGATTGCCCGCCAGATGGGAGCTGAACTTACTGAAAAAGGAAACATTAAAGTTAACGAAAATATGGAAACAACCATCCCGGGACTCTATGCGGCAGGTGACTGTACAGGCGGACTTCTTCAAGTGGCGAAAGCTGTATATGAGGGAGCACAGGCAGGTATTAATGCAGGGAAGTATGTAAGATCTTTAAAGCAAAAAATCTAAAATAAAAACTGAAAATCTAACAGAGTTATAGTGTTGATATTATAAAACCAGAGAACTTACATTACAAATTTTTATAAAGAATAAGCAAAGGAGATATAAATCATGGCAAAAGAGATTACAACAGCAAATTTTGAAACAGAAGTATTAAAATCTGAGAAACCGGTTCTGATTGATTTCTGGGCAACATGGTGCGGACCTTGCATGCGTCAGGGACCAATTGTAGAAGCACTGGCTGAAGAAGGCTATGCAGTGGGTAAGGTAGACGTAGATCAGAATATGGCACTTGCACAGCAGTTTCGTGTAGTCAGCATTCCGACACTGATCCTGTTCAAAGACGGTGCGGAAGTGAAACGCTTCGTAGGTCTTACGTCCAAAGAAGAGCTTAAGAGTGCATTGGAAGGCTAAAGATTTATGAAGATTTTATTAGTGGCATGCAATGCAAAATATATTCATTCTAATCTTGCTGTTTATGATCTGCAGGCATATGCATCTGATTACGCAGATCATATTGTATTAAAGGAATATACCATCAACCAGCAGAAAGATGATATCATGCGTGATATTTATCTGGAGCATCCTGATGTGGTATGCGTGTCCTGTTATATCTGGAACCTTTCTTTTGTAAAAGAACTGATGGCAGATCTGATAAAGATTCTTCCGGGCGCCGACTTCTGGGCCGGCGGTCCGGAAGTTTCTTATGATGCGGAGAAATTCCTGACAGAAAACTCAGAATTTAAAGGTGTTATGGTCGGAGAAGGTGAAGAAACATTTAAAGAACTTGCCGGATATTATGTGGAAAAAAATCCGCAGAACCTGAAAGATATGACAGGAATCTGTTACAGAGACGGAGATCAGATCATACATAATGGATGGCGCCAGATCATGGACTTAAGCAGTATTCCGTTCATTTACAAAGATCTGTCTGAGTTTAAGAACAGGATCATTTATTATGAAAGCAGCAGAGGATGTCCTTTCTCCTGCAGTTACTGTCTTTCTTCCATTGATAAGAAACTGCGTTTCAGAGATACAGAGACAGTAAAGAAAGAGCTGCAGTTTTTTATAGACAATAAGGTTCCGCAGGTAAAGTTTGTAGACCGTACCTTTAACTGTAAACATGACCATGCAATGGCAATCTGGAAGTATATTAATGAACACGATAATGGTGTGACAAACTTCCATTTTGAGATTTCAGCAGATCTGTTAAGAGAAGAGGAACTGCAGGAAATGTCCACCATGCGCCCGGGTCTGATTCAGCTGGAGATCGGAGTACAGTCAACAAATCCGGACACGATTAAGGCAATTCACAGAACTATGGATTTTGAAAAATTGAAAGGAATTGTTGACAGAATCCATAGCTTTGGAAATATCCATCAGCATCTGGACCTGATTGCAGGACTTCCCTATGAAGATTACGACAGCTTCCGGCATTCCTTTAATGATGTTTATGCACTGAAACCACAGCAGCTTCAGCTGGGCTTTTTGAAGGTGTTAAAGGGTTCCCATATGATGGAGATGTGCAAGGAATATGGCATTGTATACAAAACACAGGAGCCTTATGAGGTACTTTCCACGAAGTGGCTGGATTATGACCATGTTTTGAAGCTGAAAACTGTGGAAAATATGGTGGAAGTGTATTATAATAGTGGACAATTCCAGAATACACTTGAATATCTGGAAAACTTTTTCCAGGATGCTTTCTCGATTTATGAGAGACTGGGCAGCTTTTACATGGAAAAGGGCTATGGTGATGTTTCTCACACAAGAATGAGAAGATATGAGATCCTGCTGGAATTTCTGGAGGATGTGCCGGAGATTTCCATGGATCAGGTAAAAGACCAGATGGTATATGATCTCTATCTGAGAGAAAACTTGAAAAGCCGTCCTGGCTTTGCCAGAGATCAGAAGCCTTTTGAGAGACAGGTATGGGACTTCAGAAAACGGGAAAAAGTGGCAAAGAATGCACATGTGGAAGTATTTGCAGATGGAACAGTGCTGCTGTTTAACTATGCAGACCGTGATCCGCTGACTAACAATGCTCATGTGACAGATGTGACGAAAGATGTGTTTGAGAACCTGAACAGAGATTAAAGAGGTGAAGAGAAATGGGAATGTTTAATCCAAAGAACCGTAAAGTGATCACAGCAATTATTGCAATCATTCTGGTACTGGCAATGGTAGTGCCGACAGTTCTGTCTCTGATCGTATAATAAATTTTCGGAGGAAAAGAATGAGACTGGGACAGGCGGCAATGGAGGCTCTGAGGGCAGAAATAACCGGATGCCTGAAACCGGGAGATGAACTGGTAGTGGCATGCCCGGTGGCTTTGAAAGGAACCTCTGTAATAGCAAAAAATAAAAAGGACAAACTGGCAGAGAGATTCTCTGCCGGTTTTATTCAGAATTGCGTTTCACTTTGGGATGCTTATGGAGCCGGCAGTATTGTCTGGAAAATTGCGCAGGAGGCAGATGCCAGCGCATTATATGCTATGGGCGAGGGCGGTTTTTTAAGTGCGCTCTGGAAGATGGCAGAAGCTTCAGAAGTAGGACTGGAAGCAGACTTCCGTAAGGTACCGATTCGTCAGGAGACCATAGAAGTGTGCGAGATTTTTGACCTGAATCCATATAAGCTTCAGGCAGATGGAGCAGTATTGATTGGAATCCGCGGAGGTGAAGCACTGGTACAGAGACTTCGCAATGAGGGATTTATGGCAGAGGTCATCGGTCAGACAAACAGTGGCAATGACCGACTTCTCTACAGTGGCGGCAGTGCCCGATATCTGGAACGCCCGGCAGAGGATGAACTGCAGCAACTTCTCAAAGAGTAACTGCAGGAAACTTAAGAGACAATTTTCTAAGAAAAGACAGACGATTAATAACAAGAGGAATAAAAACAAAATGGCAAAATTAAATATTGTACTTCACGAGCCGGAGATTCCTGCAAACACAGGAAATATCGGCCGTACCTGTGTGGCAACAGGAACCAGGCTCCATCTTATCGAGCCTCTGGGATTTTCCTTAAGTGAGAAAGCCTTAAAGAGAGCAGGAATGGATTACTGGAAAGATCTGGATGTAACTACATATCTGGACTTTGAGGACTTTCTGGAGAAGAATCCCGGGGCAAAAATTTACTATGCAACAACAAAAGCACCTCAGACTTATACAGATGTTCATTATGAAGAAGACTGCTACATTATGTTTGGAAAAGAGAGCGCAGGAATCCCGGAGGACATTCTGGTCAATAATCAGGAAACCTGTGTAAGAATCCCTATGATCGGAGATATCCGTTCTCTGAACCTGAGCAATTCCGTAGCAATTGTTCTGTACGAGGCACTGCGCCAGAATAATTTTGACCACATGAATCTGGAAGGACACCTGAGAAACTACGACTGGAAATAATCACAGTAAGCAGACAGGAGGAGTTATATGCCAAATACCACAAAAGCAGCTCTGGAAGAATCCCTGAAACGGCTTCTTCTGAAGAAACCTCTGGACAAGATCACGATAACAGATATTACCACAGACTGTGGAATAAGCCGCATGGCTTTTTATTATCATTTCAAGGATATTTATGATCTGGTTGAATGGTCCTGTGTGGAAGATGGGACAAAAGCCCTTCAGGGCAAAAAGACTTCTGAGTCCTGGACAGAAGGGCTGACCCAGATATTTGAGGCAGTGCTGGAAAACAAACCGTTTATTATGAATGTTTACAGAAATGTGGACAGGGAGCGGATAGAAAATTATCTTTTTAAATTAACCTATGATCTGATCGTGGGTGTGGTGGAAGAAAAAAGCAAGGGTCTGAATATCACAGAAGAGGATAAGAAATTTATTGCAGACTTCTATAAATATGGTTTTGTGGGAATCATGCTTGAGTGGATCAGGGAAGGAATGAAAGAAAATATTGAAGATCTGGTAAGAATGATGGATCTGACGCTTCACGATACAGTGACTACATCCATTCATAACTTTCAGAAAAATAATATGGAAAAATAATCATATAAAAATTCTTTACAAAAGCCGCAGGGTGATAAAAAACTTATCATTCGGCGGCTTTTGTAAATTGTAGAATCATATTTTAACTGTTAATATACAGCCATAGCAACAAACAAATCATTCAGACGGATGAAATGCTTATGATATGGGAAACATACAGATAAGAATGTAAAAGTCATGAAGATGTCTTGACGGGAAATGGGTAAAGCAGAGAGAACGAAAAGCATTTAAAATCACAGAGCTGAAAGAACTTCTAAAGAAGAATTGAAGAAAGGTGGATGTGTATTATGAGTAAAAATAAAGGTTTAGGACTTGTATCCGCATTGGCAGTTGGAGCAGGCGTGGCAGCAGTGGCAGCAGGAAAGAAGTATAAAACAGCTGAGACAAAGAAAAAAGAAGATTATGACGCACTTCATAATACAAGTGAATATCGCAATACAGAACGTGGAAAATATGAGAAAAACAGTAAGGGAATTTATTATACAAACGGTAACTATGAAGCATTTGCACGTCCGAGAAAGCCGGAAGGCGTAGATGATAAACATGCTTATATCGTAGGAAGCGGACTGGCTTCTCTTGCAGCAGCCTGTTTCCTTGTACGTGACGGACAGATGCCCGGAAAGAATATCCACATTCTGGAAGCAATGGATATTGCAGGCGGTGCATGTGACGGTATTTTTGATCCGAGCCGCGGATATGTGATGCGTGGGGGACGTGAGATGGAAAACCATTTCGAGTGCTTATGGGATCTTTTCAGAAGTATTCCATCCATTGAAACACCTGGTGTATCTGTACTTGATGAATATTACTGGCTGAATAAGGAAGACCCCAACTATTCTCTCTGTCGTGCAACAAAAGAGAGAGGCAAGGATGCTCATACAGACGGTAAATTCAATCTGAGCCAGAAGGGCTGCATGGAGATCATGAAGCTGTTCATGACAAAGGATGAAGATCTTTATGACAAGACAATTGAAGATGTATTTGACGATGAAGTATTTGATTCCACATTCTGGTTATACTGGAGAACCATGTTCGCATTTGAGAACTGGCACAGTGCACTGGAAATGAAACTGTACTTCCAGAGATTTATCCATCACATTTCCGGACTTCCGGATTTCAGCGCCCTGAAATTTACTAAATACAATCAGTATGAATCCCTGATTCTTCCAATGCAGAAATATCTGGAAGAAGCAGGCGTTGAATTCCAGTTCAATACAGAGGTTACAAACGTACTCTTTGAGTTTGAAGGCAATAAGAAGATTGCAAAAGCAATCGAGTGTAAGGTGAATGGCGTAGAAAAGGGAATTGTTCTTACAGAAAACGACTTTGTATTTGTGACAAACGGAAGCTGTACAGAGGGAACCATCTATGGCGATCAGAATCATGCACCGAACGGAGATGCAGAAGTTCGTACAAGTGGATGCTGGAGTCTCTGGAAAAATATCGCAAAACAGGATCCGTCCTTCGGACATCCTGAGAAATTCTGTTCTGATATTGCTAAGACAAATTGGGAGTCAGCAACAGTGACTACTCTGGATGATAAGATCATTCCTTATATTACAGATATCTGCAAACGTGATCCGAGAACAGGCAAGGTTGTTACAGGCGGTATTGTAAGCTGTCAGGATTCCAGCTGGTTATTAAGCTGGACGATCAACAGACAGGGACAGTTCAAGGATCAGGACAAAGACAAGGTTTGTGTATGGGTATATGGTCTGTTTACAGATGTACCTGGTGATTATATCAAGAAGCCTATGAAGGAGTGTACAGGTAAGGAAATCACAGAAGAGTGGCTCTATCATCTTGGTGTTCCGGTTGACCAGATTGAAGACATGGCTGAGAACAGTGCAGTTTGTGTACCGACCATGATGCCTTATATTACAGCATTCTTTATGCCGAGAACAAAGGGTGACAGACCTGATGTTATTCCGGATGGCTGTGTAAACTTCGCATTCCTCGGACAGTTTGCCGATACACCAAGAGATACTGTATTTACTACTGAATATTCCGTAAGAACTGCTATGGAGGCTGTATATGGACTTCTTGGTGTTGACAGAGGTGTGCCGGAAGTATGGGGCAGTGTTTATGATATCAGAGAATTACTGGATAGCAGTGTGAAGCTGATGGATGGAAAATCTCCACTGGAGATCGAACTTCCGGGACCACTGGATATGCTGAAGAAACCGCTTTTGAAAGCTGTTAAGGGAACTGTGGTCGAGAAAGTACTCAGAGATCATGATGTGATCAAAGATTATATGATGTAAATATAGAGATGTAAGTGATATGAAAAGGCTGCAGGAGATATCCGGCAGCCTTTTTGTAAAGCCGTTAAAAGTTGATGGAAAGTTGCTTTGGTAAAGAAAAAACAGGTTGCAAATTAAAAAGACAGATGATAATATATAATGAAATATATAGAAAAAAATGATTGGGACAATAAAAAAGTCTGAAAAAACAAGTAAATATGATAATATATTGGAAGCTTTACTGTAATAATGAATGTGTGGCGCAGGAGGGCTTTCAAGGGTGTGAAGGGAGGTTTTTTTATGGAACTTGAGATGTATCGCAGGTATTCGCAGATGGCAAGAGGTATTGAGAAGGCTGAGCTGGTGTTTAAAAATGGGCGTGTGTTCAGCTCTGGTACAGGAGAATTTATTGATGGTGATGTGGCTGTTGCAGATGGAATTGTGATCGGAGTCGGTACATACGAAGGAGAGACAGAGATTGATCTGGAAGGAAAAGTAATCTGTCCGGGATTTATCGACAGTCATCTGCATCTGGAATCTACTCTGGTGACGCCGGGTGAGCTGGTCCGGCAGGCTGCACAGTGTGGAACTACAACATTTATTGTAGATCCTCATGAGTCTGCAAATGTATCCGGTACGGATGGAATTGATTATATCCTGGATCAGACAGAAGATGCACCGGCGAATGTATATGTGATGATGCCTTCCTGTGTTCCGGCGACTCATGTGGATGATAACGGGTGTATTCTTACAGCAGGAAAAATGAAAGGATATCTGGAACATCCGAGAATTCTGGGACTGGGTGAAGTAATGGATGCGCCTTCTGTGATTAACGGAAGTGTTGCCATGCATGAAAAGCTCCAGCTGTTTCAGGACAGAGTGAAGGATGGTCATGCACCGTTTCTGGCACCTGGGGATCTGGCTGCATATGTACTTGGCGGAATTGATACAGATCATGAGTGTGTGGATTATGAGTATGCAATGGCTGAGGCAAGAAATGGAATGCAGGTACTGATACGTGAGGGAAGTGCAGCGAGAAATCTGGATGCTATTGTGAAGGGGATTGTGGAACACCATACAGATACGTCAGGTTTCTGCTTTTGTACTGATGATAAGCATATTGAAGAAATCCGTAAAGAGGGGCATATCAATTATAATGTAAAGCGTGCAGTACAGCTTGGACTTCCTGTTGAGAAAGCACTGCAGATGGCAACGATCCAGCCTGCAAGATGTTATGGTTTATACAGACTTGGAATGATCGCACCCGGAAGACAGGCAGATTTTGTCATTCTGGATAATGTGGCAGATCTGAATGTTGTAGATGTATATCATTGTGGTAAGAAGATCATTAAAGATGAGAAAGCAGAATTGAAACCATGTCCTCCATATCTGAAAAATACAGTTCATGTATCAGGTTTCAGTGAGGAACGTCTGAAACTGAAACATCCGGGAACAAAGGCAAGAGTGATTCAGATGCTTGAGAAACAGATTGTGACAAGGGATGTTCTGGAAGAGGTTCCATGGATAGAATCGGATGGTGAGAAATATTTTGCTCCGGACGGGGAATATCAGAAGATTGCAGTAATAGAGCGTCATAAGAATACGGGCAAGATGGGAGTGGGCATTATAAAAGGCTATGGAATCCGCGGCGGAGCTATTGCTTCCAGTGTTTCTCATGATTCCCACAATATTATTGTAGTAGGAGATAATGATCGTGATATGGCTGTTGCTGTAAAAGAAATGATGCGGACGCAAGGTGGTTATACTCTGGTATGCAATGGAGAGATTTATGGAACCTTACCACTTCCTGTCATGGGACTGATGAGCGATGCCGGCTACGAGAGTGTAAACGAAGCACTTGCAAAAATGATTCCGAAGGCCCATGAGATGGGAGTGAAAGAAGGATTTGATCCGTTTATCACCTTGTCATTTATGGCACTTCCTGTGATTCCTGAAATCAGGATCACACCGAGAGGAATCTATCTCGTAAATGAAGACAGAATGCTGAGAACACCGTTTAGTTAAGGTGGGTGAAATGTCTTAAATGCATTATTTACGAGGATTGCCATAGAATAAAAAAAATACCGTAATAAAAGTAAATGATATATACTTTTGTTACGGTATTTTTTATAGCAGTCCTCTCAGACACGCTCCAGGTAAGAGGGTTGTTACAGGTATATTTAAGACAATATTTTTCAAGTGAAAGAAATTTATTTCGTTTTCTCCAGAGTAAAGATAAATTCGGTTCCCACACCTTCTGTACTGATCACATCAATATTCTGGTTATGTGCATTGATGATCTCTTTGACTATAGAAAGTCCAAGTCCGGTGCCTTTACGGTCTTTTCCGCGGGATGCATCAATTTTGTAGAAACGATCCCAGATTTTGCCCAGACTTTCTTTGGGAATGCCGGTTCCGTAATCTTTTACAGAAACGAAGACCTTACCGCTTTTTACAGTTGTTTCAATCTGAACAGAGGAATTATCATTGCTGAATTTAATGGCATTATCAAGAAGGTTGTAAAGAACCTGCTGAATTTGTTCCATATCAGCTCTGACATAAAGTTCATGTCCGGAGAGAAGCAGCTCCAGACGGATCTGGCGGCTGGTGCAGATGCCTTCAAATGTAGCTGCTGTGTTTTTGATGGTATCATTGATATCAAAACGCTGAATGTGCATCATCCGTTTTTTCATATCCAGTTCATTCAGAGTCAGAAGACTGCGGGTGAGTTTTTCAAGACGTTCAGATTCAAAAGCGATGATCTTCAGATACCGTTCCTGCATCTCATAGGGGATGGTACCGTCCAGTATGGCATTGACATATCCCTTGATGGAGGTAAGGGGAGAACGGAAATCATGAGAGACATTTGCAATGAATTTACGCTGATATTCTCCGTTTTTGTTCAGTTCATCGGACATATAATTCAGAGTTTTGGCAAGATATCCCATTTCATCATCAGAAGTAACGTCTATTTTATATGCAAGATTACCTCCTGCATATTCACTGGCACCTTTCATGATCCTGGCCAGGGGCTTACGTATGTAGTGGCTGTAAGCCCAGAGCAGAAGACTGGTGGCTGCATAGCACAGGAGAAAGATTACCTGCATGATAAAAAGAATACTGCTTCGGCTCTGATAAAGGTTTGTCATCGAATAATGGATTGCCACGTAACCTTTGGTTTCCATATCAGAGGTGATCGGGGCAATAACACTCAAATGATCTGTTTTAAAGAAACCATAAAACTTTCCAATCTGATAATAGTTGCTTCCCCATTTGGAAGCATCGAATTCTTCCAGTGGGATTGGATCCCGGACATCAATATTTTTCTGTGTACTTACAATGATTTCACCGTTACTGTTGATGATCCACAATACAGCATCCTGAAAATCGGAAATTGCACATAAGTGTTCCTGAAGAGTATCTACTGTACTGGAAGAGATATTGCCTTTAACTGCTTCGTTAGATGCAATATTGTGCGCTTCTGTATAGAGTGCGGCACTTAAAGAGTGTTCCAGATGCTTTTCCACCATATAAGAACCGCCGAGGGTTATGAGGAAAAATCCCAAAATTCCGATGAGAATATAAAATCTCAGGAATTTTGTGGAAAGATGATGCTGTTTCATGGATTTTTTACCTCAAATTTGTATCCGATTCCCCATACGGTGGCAATGGACCAGTGAGGATTGTCTTTGATCTTTTCACGAAGACGTTTGATATGAACGTCTACAGTACGGGTATCACCGATGTATTCGTAACCCCAGATATGATCCAGAAGCTGTTCACGGGTAAATACCTGGTTTGGTGATGCTGCAAGGAAATAGAGAAGTTCCAGTTCCTTTGGCGGCATATCAACCTGACGACCCATATATGTGACTGCATAGTTTGTCAGATTAACGGTCAGATCCGGGTAAGTAACACATTTTTCACTGGAAGAAGGCGCTGGCTGTTTAACCTGGAAACGGCGCAGGACAGCACGTACACGGGCAACCAGTTCCTTGGAATCAAAGGGTTTGATCATATAGTCATCTGCACCCAGTTCAAGTCCGAGAACCTTGTCAAAGGTTTCGCCTTTTGCTGAAAGCATAATGATGGGAACATCAGAGGTATGTCGGATTTCACGACATACCTGATAACCGTCAATTCCGGGAAGCATCAGATCCAGAATGATCAGATCCGGGCGGAAGGAGGCAAATTCCCTTAACGCTTCTTCTCCGTCATTTACGATTTTTGTCTCGAAGCATTCTTTGGTAAGATACAGGGCAATAAGCTCTGCGATATTGTTATCATCATCAACAATAAGGATTTTCTGTTTGGAAACCATGGCGGTCCCTCCTATTTCTTAAATTCTACAATAGTAACACCTGCATCTCCTTCGCCGAATTCTCCAAGGCGGAAGGATTCCACATGCTTCTGGCGCTTCAGATAATTGTGTACACCTTTTCTTAGAGCACCGGTTCCTTTACCATGAACAATACGGACAGATTTCAGATGAGCGATATAAGCATCATCCAGATATTTGTCAAGCTCTGCAACTGCTTCATCTACCGTTTTGCCAAGCAGGTTGATCTCTGTGGATACATGGGCTGCTTTTGACATGCGGATTTTACCTGCACCTGTACGCTGCATGGTTGGGGTGGTGATCTCTGCTTCATCGATCAGTTCCAGATCAGAGATGTGAACCTTGGAACGGATGATACCCATCTGCACGAAGAGGAAACCTTTGTTGTCCGGACGGCTGCTGACAGTACCTTTCAGATTCATGCTGAGAACCTTAACTGCATCGCCGAGGGAGATATCTTTGGCTGTGAGTTCCTTCTTCGGTTTCTTTGCAGCAGTTTTCTGAGTCATGCCTTTCTCTGCTTTATTCATATGTTTGCGCAGATTCTGGCGTTCTTTTTCCACAGCAGAGAGATCCACATGGTCTTTCTGGAATTTGTGGAACATCTTCATAGTCTGGTCTGCATATTCCTTGGCTTCGCGGAGAACTGCATGAGCTTCCTCATTGGCCTGACGGATGATGCGGTCTCGTTGCTCGTTCAACTTCTCCTGCTTGGATTCCATTTCGGATTTCAGAGAGGCAATTTCCTGTTTATACTGTTCAATCTCGCGGCGTTCATTTTCAATAGTTATACGGCTGCTTTCCAGGGAACTGAGAACATCTTCGAAAGATTCATCCTGTTCACTGATCTGTTCTTTGGCCTTATCGATGATATAGTCCGGAAGTCCAAGCTTGGAAGAAATGGCGAATGCATTACTTTTCCCGGGAACACCGATCAGCAGGCGGTAGGTCGGGTGGAGCGTTTCCACGTCAAATTCGCAGCAGGCATTTTCTACACCTGAGGTGGAGAGTGCATATACCTTCAGCTCACTGTAATGGGTGGTTGCCATAGTGCGGATTCCCTGTTCATGAAGATGGGAAAGGATCGCAATGGCAAGGGCAGCACCCTCTGTCGGATCTGTACCTGCACCAAGCTCATCGAAAAGGACAAGAGAGTGACGGTTGGCTTTTTTCAGGAAAGAAACCACGTTGGTCATATGTGAGGAGAATGTACTTAATGACTGTTCAATACTCTGTTCATCACCGATATCAGCATAAACTTCTTCAAACAGTGCAAGCTCTGAGCGGTCCAGTGTGGGAATATGAAGACCGGACTGGCCCATGAGAGTGAGAAGTCCGACAGTCTTTAAAGATACAGTTTTACCACCGGTGTTCGGACCGGTGATAACAAGCAAGTCGAAATCATCGCCGAGACGGATATCAATGGGAACAGCTTTCTTCTTATCAATGAGAGGGTGGCGTGCCTGTTTCAGACGGATGCGTCCTTCATCATTGAAGATTGGTTCTGTTGCATTCATATCCATGGCAAGGGATGCTCTGGCAAAAATGACGTCAAGCTGTACCATGATATTAAGATCTGCGCGGATAGAGTCGGTCTGTTCTGCAGTTTGCTGGCTCAGGGTGGAAAGGATCACTTCAATCTCTTTTTGTTCTTCCAGTTCCAGCTCGCGGATGTCATTATTTAGTTTTACGATTGCCATAGGTTCGATAAATAAAGTAGAACCTGTGGAGGACTGATCGTGTACCATACCCGGAACCTGTCCTTTGTATTCTGCCTTGACCGGAATGCAGTAGCGTCCGTTTCTCATGGTAATAACGGAATCCTGCAGATAATTGCGGGCACTTCCGTTTACAAGAGAGGAGAGCTGTGTATGGATTCTGTCTCCGGTAATCTTCATGTTTCTTCGAATCTGGCGGAGGTTGCTGCTTGCATCATCACTGATTTCATCTTCTGAGAGGATGCATCTGCGGATCTCTGTTGTAAGAGGAGTCAGTGGTTCCAGTGCCTCGAACATCCCGTCCAGAGAGTCCGGGAGAGAATCACCGCGCTCACTTCTGGAATAAGCTTTGACACGATTGGTGTTCTCAAGAAGGCTGCAGATGGCAAGAAGTTCACCAATCCCCAGAGAACTTCCGATTTCCAGACGTTTCAGAGAACCACGCACATCTTTGACGCTGCCAAAGGAAATATTTCCTTTCTGGAAAAGACGGGTAAGGGCATCTCTGGTCTGAGTCTGCATATGTCGGATTTCATCAATATCTGTGGATGGCTCCAGCTTCCGGCAGATTTCTTTTCCCATGGAAGAGGAAGCCTTGTCTGTCAGCATATTGATGATTTTATAATATTCAAGTGCTTTATATGCTTTCTGATTCATTGTCTGTTTAAATCTCCTGATAGATATCTTTATAATTTGCTGTCCCTGATATTATAGCATTTTTTGTTATGGAAATGTACTCCGGGATTATAGCAATTCTAAAAAAATAATTGTGTTACTGTTCACTCCGTTCACAGTAACGTAGCCAAAATTCATTCCAGATTG
>NZ_JAJDMI010000229.1:0-258 GCF_020593505.1 Blautia sp. DFI.3.45 | reverse complement strand
GATTAAAGAAACTTGAAAAACAACTGATCCGGGAACAGAGAAGTCTTTCCCGAAAATATGAAAATTTAAAGAAAGGAGAGTCCACTCAAAGAGCAAATATACGGAAACAAAAGCTTAAGGTACAAAAACTTCATCATAAAATGGATAATATCCGTACGGATCACATTAACAAGACAATCGCTGAGATAGTGAAAACCAAACCATCTTACATAACGATTGAAGATTTAAATGTAAAAGGAATGATGAAAAACAGGTGTC
>NZ_JAJDMI010000228.1:0-261 GCF_020593505.1 Blautia sp. DFI.3.45 | reverse complement strand
TTCGGAAAAACGTCAGAGCAAAACATTACCATGTTACCTTTGAGCCGTTATTCGATGATCCCGGCACAGTTGATCTTTCCGGAATCAATTGGATCGTTGTCGGCACCATGACCGGAGCTCAGAGTAGGAAGATTCATACGGAGCCGGAATGGGCATGGTCTCTGACGGACCAGGCACATAAGCTCGGCATTCCGGTGTTTATGAAGGAAGACCTTGTCCCTATCATAGGGGATGAAAATATGATTCAGGAAATGCCGGAAG
>NZ_JAJDMI010000227.1:0-261 GCF_020593505.1 Blautia sp. DFI.3.45 | reverse complement strand
CTTCCGGCATTTCCTGAATCATATTTTCATCCCCTATGATAGGGACAAGGTCTTCTTTCATAAACACCGGAATGCCGAGCTTATGTGCCTGGTCTATCAGAGACCATGCCCATTCCGGCTCCGTATGAATCTTCCTGCTCTGAGCTCCGGTCATGGTACCCACAACGATCCAATTGATTCCGGAAAGGTCAACTGTGCCGGGATCGTCGAATAACGGCTCAAAGGTAACATGGTAATGTTTTGCTCTGACGTTTTTCCGAA